>DASVNL010000180.1:0-13607 GCA_036383875.1 Thermoanaerobaculia bacterium | reverse complement strand
GTCCGCGAATCCTTCGTGAAATGCGGCGGCGTCCTGTCCCGTCGGATCGTTGAAGTGACTGCGGATGCCGTCGAGGATCGCGTGTGTCGTCTCGTGCACGACGATGTCGTGCGAGAGGCAGGTGAAGACGATCTGTCCCGGCAGGTTCATGCCGGCCTCTTCCTCCGACGCCTTGAAGTACCCGAAGAGGAGCGCGTGCTGGTCTCGATCGTAGAACGCGTTCGCCTCCTGCATCGCGTGTGGATAGACGCGAAGGCGGCCGTGCAGTGGTAAGTCTTTCGACGTGTTCTCCGGATACCAGCGCACCTCGCGGCCGATGGCGGTTTCGAACCGCCGGATCGTCTCCATGATCACGGCGTAGACCATCTGCTGATGAAACTTCGGATTCGACTCCGATGGGGCGAGGCCTTGCTGACCAAGGGCGTTTTTTGCGTCCAGATCGACGGGCTCGTAGTAGCAGTGGTTCGAGGCGTCGTAGTCGATCACCGCGATCTTCGCGCCGACCGGCCCCCTCTCCAGCGGCTCGTTTGGAACACGGATCGTCAGCACGTTGTCGAGCCGCGCACCACGCGAGGGATCGAAAGCGTAGACGCGGAGCGAGCGTTGCGGGGCTTCCGAAGGAGTTTCGTAATAAGCCATGGCGTGCTCTCCACAGTAGGAGTGCCGCGCATCTCGGATTTCCCTCTGCGGGTAAACTTCGTTCAACCATGCCAGTCCGGGCTTCCTCCGCGACGCCGATCGCGTCGCGGCCGCCGGTTTCGTTGACGTCGCTGGTCGGACGTGAGCGCGAGATTCTCGATCTCAGCGCATTGGTTCGCGCGCAGCGGCTCGTGACGTTGACCGGCGTTGGCGGGAGTGGGAAGACGCGGCTCGCGGCGGAGTTGGCGTTGCGGATCGACTGGCAGGAGGCGGACAGCGTCGCGTGGGTGGAGCTCGCGCCGTGCACCGATCCGATGAACGTGCCGCAGGCGACGGCGTCCGCGTTGTCGTTGCGCGTGACGCAGGCGTGCGAGCTCGTCGACGCGATCGTCGATGCGTTGCGCGATCGCGAGTTGTTGCTCGTGCTCGATGACTGCGAGCATCTCATCGCGGCGTCGGCGGAACTTGCGCGGGCGTTGCTCGTGCGGTGTCCGAAGTTGCGCATCCTCGCGACGTCGCGCGAGCCGCTCGGTGTCGCGGGCGAGCACGTCTGGCCGGTGCCGCCGATCGCGCCGGAGGAAGCGGTGCAGTTGTTCGCTGAGCGCGCCGCCGCGGCGAATCCCGCGCTCGCGCTGAATCGCGAAACCGCCGACGAAATTTGCAAGCGCCTCGACGGACTACCGCTCGCGATCGAGCTCGCCGCGGCGCGCGTGCGCGTGCTGACGCCGGAGCAGATCGCGACGAAGCTCGAGGATCGCTTCGCGATTCTCACCGGCGGCTCGCGCACCACGATCCCGCGACATCGCACGTTGCGCGCGGCGATCGACTGGAGTTTCGCGTTGCTCACGCCCGAGGAGCAGACGCTGCTTGCGCGGTTGTCGATTTTCGCGGGCGGGTTTTCGCTCGAAGCCGCGGAGATCGTGTGCGACACGAGTCTCGATCTCCTCACCGGGCTCGTCGACAAGTCGCTCGTCGTGACGACGTCGCGTCGCGCGTCGATTCGCTATCACCTCCTCGAAACGATTCGCCAGTACGCGCGCGAGCGGCTCGAAACGAGCGGCGACGCGGACGCGCTGCGGCATCGGCACGCGCTTGCGTTTGCGAAGCTCACGCGCGACGTCGCGGTCGATCCGATGGGCGCGATCCTCACGCATCTCGATCGTCTCGACGCCGATCACGACAACGTGCGCGCGGCGCTTTCCTGGAGTCTCGAGCATGAGCCCGTCGCGATCGCGCTGCCGCTCGGCGCCGCGTTTCGCTGGTACTGGTACTACCGGATTCTCTGGAACGAAGGCTTGCGCTGGCTGACGCGCGTGCTCGAGCGGACATCGCCGGCGCCGTCGCCGGATCGCGCCGCCGTGCTCGCCGGTGCCGGCACGTTCGCCTCCTACCTCGGCGATCTCGATCGCGGCCGGCAGTGGCTCGAAGAAGCGGAGTCGATGACGCGCGCGCTCGGCGATGAACATGAGCTCGCGCTGACGCTTTCCGCACTTGCGCATCTCCTCGCCGATCGCAACGAGCTCGATCTCGCACGGCAGCACGCGAGCGAGTCGGTCGCGCTCGCGCGTCGCAGCGGGACGCCGTACGACGTCGCGTATTGCCTCACGAACGCGGCCGCGTTCGTGGCCGAGCGTCGCGGCGATCTCGCCGAAGCGGATCGCGCGCTCGAAGAAGCGGAAGAGATTTGGACGCGCATGCAGCATCCCCTTGGCGTGCCGCTCGTGCTCAACGCGCGCGCGTTGCTCGCGCACCGTCGCGGCGACCTCGCATGCGCGACGCGATTCGCACGCACTGCGCTCGAAGACGCGCGCTCGCATCGCGAGCTGTGGTTCGCGTCGCGATCGCTGCGCATTCTCGCGTGCACGTCCATCGATGATCCCGCGCGATCCGCGCGACTCCTCGGCGCCGCCGGTGCGATGTTGCGCAGCATCGGTGCGCGCATGTTGCCGCACGAAACCGACGCGCACGATCGTCTCGTCGCGACGTTGCGCGAGTCGCTGCCGCCCGACGAGCTCGAGGCGGCGATGCGCGACGGGAGCACGTTGTGTTTCGAAGAGTCGTGCGACCTCGGACTCGCATCGCACGCCGAAGTCGCGAGCGTCGACACGTTGCACGTCGCCGACCTCGGCGCGTTGCAGATCACCCTCGGCGGCAAGCCGCTCGCGAGTGAAGGCCGCACGTCGGCGCGTGCGCGCGAGTTGCTCGTCTATCTGCTCGCGCATCCGCCCGGCCCGACGAAGGAAGAAGTCGGCGTCGCGTTCTGGCCCGACGCGACGACCGAGCAGGTCAAGAACTCGTTCCACGTCACCCTGCATCGGCTCCGCAAGCTCCTCGGCGGATCCGAAACCGTCGTCGCGGATGGCGCGCGCTACGTCGTCGCGATCGCGAACAGCGCGCAGTCGCAGCGATTCGAGTCGGCGATCAACGCCGCGCTGCGATCGAACGACGTCGTGTCACTCGAAAGCGCGCTGGCGTTGTATCAGGGCGATTTTCTGCAGGGCGAGGACGCGGGCGAGTGGTGTCTGCCGATTCGCGCGCGACTGCGCCAGGTGCACATTCGCGGACTGTTCGCGCTCGCGCAGGCGCACGAGTCGCGCGGACGCTACGTCGATGCGGCCGAGACGTACACGCGCGTGCTTGCGCGCGATCCGTTCCACGAAGCCGCCGCGCGACAGTTGATGATCTGCCGCGCCAAGCTCGGCGCGCGCTCGGAGTCGCTGCTCGTCTATCGCGAGCTCGAGCAGCGTCTGCGCGATGACCTTCAGGTCACGCCCGAGGCGGAGACGCGGTCGCTGTATCAACGTCTGCGGCTGAATGAGCTGTAACAAATCGAACAACACCGCCCGGTAATCGCTCCGGTAAATCGCCGGTAATCGCGCCTGCCTACCTTGCACGACGACGCAAGCAACGGAGGAACACGATGAACCGGAACACATTCACAATCGCGGCGGCAGTGATCATTACGTCGCTCGCGGTGATCGTCGCCGCGAACGCCTCGAAACCCGCGGTCGCGCCGGCGCCGAAGAAACTGTCGAAGGCCGAGCAGATCAAGCGCGGCGAATACATGGTCACGATCGGCGGCTGCAACGACTGCCACACGCCGTGGGTCATTCAGAAAGACGGCAACCCCGGACCGGACATGAGCCGCGCGCTCTCCGGACATCCGATGCAGTTCCCGATCACTACGCCCGCGCAGATCAACTCGGATCGCTTCGCGGTCGCGATCGCGCCGACGAACACTGCGTTCAGCGGCGCATGGGGCGTCAGCTTCGCCGCGAACCTCACGCCCGATCGCCTCACCGGCACTGGTGTCTGGACGTTCGACACATTCAAGAACACGATCCGCAAGGGCCGCCACTGGGGCGTCGCGCGGCCGCTGCTTCCGCCGATGCCGTGGTTCAACTACCGTCACATGACCGATGAAGACCTCGAAGCCGTATGGGCGTACACGAGAACGCTGAAACCGATCCACAATCAGGTGCAGGAGCCGTTGCCGCCTGCGGCGGCAGTGGCCAGGAAGGAGAACCGCTAATGAAAACCATCCTTGTTTTTGGAGCCACCGGCGCGCAGGGAGGGAGCGTTGCTCGCAACCTCATCTCGCGCGGAAAGTTCAACGTCCGCGTCATCACGCGCAAGCCCGACTCCGACTCCGCCAACGCGTTGCGCGCCCTCGGCGCGGAAGTGGTGCAGGGCGATCTCGATGATCCTGCATCGCTCACCGCTGCGCTGGAAGGCGTGTACGGCGTCTTCGGCGTCACGAATTTCTGGGAGCACTTCGATCGCGAAGAGATCCACGGCCGCAATCTCGTGAACGCCGTCGCCGCGTCGAACGTGAAGCACTTCATCTTCTCGACGCTTCCGCCGATCGCGAAGGAAACCAACGGCGCGCTGAAGTCGCCGCACTTCGATCTGAAGGCCGAGCACGAAGAGCTCGCGCGCACGCTCGGCATCCCGTCGACGTTCGTGCACGTGCCGTTCTACTACGAGAACTTTCTGGCGTTCTTCCCGCCGAAGCCGGCCGGCGACGGCTCGTACGCGTTCGGATTCCCGCAGGGCGACACGCCGCTCGCCGCGATCAGCGTCGAAGATGTCGGCAAGCTGGTCGCGCCGATGTTCGAACAGCCGGAGACGTACATCGGCAAGACCGTGAAGCTCGCGGGCGATGAGATTCCGGCGAGCGAGTACGCCGCCGCGATGAGCCGCGCGACGGGCAAGGACGTGAAGTACGCGTACATCCCGCGCGAGACGTTCGCGGCGTTCGGCTTCCCCGGCGCCGAGGATCTCGCGGACATGTTCGAGTACTACCGCCTTCACATCCCGAGCCGCGCCGATGACATCGTCGCCGGACGTGCGATCGCGCCGGACGTGCAGACGTTCGACATGTGGATCACGAAGAACGCGGACAAACTGAAAGCCGCACTCGCGGCGTAAGAATCAAACCAGCGCGCGCACGGCACGCACGAGGTCTTCGGGATCGAACGGCTTCGCGACGTGCCGCTGAAATCCGGCGTCGCGCACCCGCGCCTCATCCTCGGCGCGGACATACGCGGTCAGCGCGAGTGCGGGGACATCGTTCCCGCACTCGCGGAGCCGATGCAGCAGCGCGTAGCCGTCTTCCTGCGGCATCGCGAGATCGCTCACGAGAATGTCGGGACGCCATTCGCACACCGCATCGAACGCCTCATCCGCCGTGCAGCACTCGCGCACCTCGGCGCCCGCGCGCTGCAGCGCGGTCATCATCATGTGACGCGCACCTGCGTCATCGTCGACGATCAGCACGCGTTTGCCCGCGAGCATCTTCTTTTCGTCGCGCGCTTCCGTTACGCGCTGCACGTTCACGCGCACTTGTTCGATCAGCGGCAGCGTGACCGTGAACTGCGCGCCGCGACCGACGCCATCGCTCGCTGCGGTCACGCGTCCGCCGTGCGCGTCGACGAGCGACGCCACGATCGCGAGTCCGAGGCCGAGTCCGCCGTGCTTGCGACTGCTCGATGCGTCGGCCTGGCGGAAACGATCGAAGACGTGCGGAAGGAACTGCGGATCGATGCCTTCGCCCGAGTCGCTGACCATCACTTCCGCATGGCCGTCGCGGGCGTTGACGTACACGTCGACCCGACCATGCGCCGGCGTGAACTTGATCGCATTGACGAGCAGATTCCAGAAAACCTGTTTGAGTCGCGCCGCGTCGCCGCGGACCGAAAGCGGCTCGAGCGTGTGCACGCGCAGATCGATCTCCTTCGTTTCCGCCGCCGGCATCACGAGCTCGACGGCCGCGTCGAGCACGCTGCCGAGGTCGAGCGGTTGCAGATCGATGCGGAGCTTGCCCGATGCGATGCGAGAGACGTCGAGCAGATCGTCGATGAGCTTCATCTGATTCACGAAGCTCTCTTCGATCGCGCGCAGTCCGGTTTCGAGCAACTCCGCGTCTTTCGCACGCGCGAGCAACTTCACCCAGCCGTAGCCCGATGTCAGCGGCGTGCGCAGCTCGTGCGACAGCGTCGAGAGGAACTGATCCTTCGCCTGTTCGGCGTGTTTGCGATCGGTGATGTCGATGACGGAGCCGATGTAGCCGAGGAACGTGCCGTCGGCGTCGAAGCGCGGGCGGCCGGAGTCGAGCGCCCAGCGATACTCGCCGTCCGCGCGGAGGATGCGATAGTCGAACGCCACCGGCACGTGCTGCGCGTTGCTGCCGAGGAACGCCTGCCGCGCGATGGCGCGATCTTCGGGATGAATGGCGTCGGTCCACCCGAATCCGAGCGCCTCTTCTTCCGTCTGCCCGGTGAACTCGTACCAGCCACGCGAGAGGAACGAGCACGTGCCGTCCGGCTCGGTGATCCACAGCATCGCCGGTGCGGTGTCGGCGAACTCGCGGAAGCGCGTCTCGCTCGCGCGCAGCGCTTCTTCCGCGCGCTTGCGATCTGTGATGTCGATGACCGTCGTGAGGATGCACGGGCGATGGTTGATTTCGACGAGTGCCGCGCCGAGCGCGCAGACGCGCTCCTGTCCGTTCTTCATCCGGAAGCGCGTCTCGATGTTCGAGATCGGTTCGCCGAGGCGCAGCTTCGCGAGACCTTCTTCGCGCACGCCGCTGTCGACCCACAAGTTCAACTCCGTCGGCGTGCGTCCGATCGCTTCTTCGCGCGTGAAGCCGGTGAGTTGCACGAAGCCTTCGTTGACTTCGATGAGGCGGCCGTCCGCGAGCGTCGTGATCGTGAGCGCGAGCGGACTGCGCTCGAACGCCGTCGCGAACTTCGCCTCCGACTCGCGAATCGCGGCCTGTGCGTCGTGGCGCACGCGCAGCAATCGGATGTGCGCGTCGACGCGAGCGAGCAGCTCGCGCGCGCTGAACGGCTTGATCAGATAGTCGTCCGCACCCGCTTCCAGTCCTTCGACTTTCGACTCTTCGCCTGCGCGCGCGGACAACAAGATCACCGGCAAGTCGTGCGTGCGCTCATCTGCGCGCAGCGCGTGCAGAAGCTCGAAGCCGTCCATGCGCGGCATCATCACGTCCGCGAGCACGAGCGTCGGTGGATCGCGACGCGCCGACTCGAGCGCGGCCTCGCCGTCGCTCACCGCCTCGACGTCGTACGTCGCGGAGAGCAGACGTCGCACGTACTCGCGTACATCGGGGTTGTCGTCGGCGAGAAGAACGCGCGCGCGTCCGGGCGTGTGCGGCTCGTGCGTCTGCGCGCGCGCGACTCCGTCCCATCGCGTCGCCTCGGCGAGGAACATTCGCGATCGCAGCGCCGTCGATTCGAGACTGCGCGGCGCGCTGACGATGCGATCGGCCGGCAGATGCGCGCGGCCGAGGGGGAGGGAGATCGTGAACGTGCTGCCGCGATCGACTTCGCTCTCGACGCGCACCGTACCGCGATGATGCTTCGCGAGCTCGTGCACGAGCGCGAGTCCGATGCCGCTCCCTTCGTTCGTGCGTCCGCGCGCGTCTTTCACGCGATGAAACCGATCGAACAGATGCGGCAGCTCCTCGGACGGAATGCCCGTGCCCGTGTCGCGCACCGCGACTTCGACGTGATCGTCCACGCGTCGCAGCGAGACCGCGATCTCGCCCTCGTGCGTGAACTTGAGCGCGTTCGATAAAAGATTGAGCACCATCTTTTCGAACATCTCGCGATCGACGAACACCGGCTCGTCGAGCGTTGGCGTGTCGACGACGAGTCGCAGTCCGGCGCGTTCGATTGCGGAGCGGAACACGCCGGCGAGGTCGCCGGTGAGCATCGCGAGATCGACCGGCTCGTACGACGCCTCGGTGCGACCCGCCTCGATGCGCG
This sequence comes from Thermoanaerobaculia bacterium, assembly GCA_036383875.1. Classification (GTDB taxonomy): domain Bacteria; phylum Acidobacteriota; class Thermoanaerobaculia; order Gp7-AA8; family Gp7-AA8; genus QHVT01. The sequence continues at coordinate 5,679 of DASVNL010000180.1, read as the reverse complement.
AGAAGTCGAGCAGCGTGTTGACGAGCTTCAGCAGACGCAGCGCGTTGCGATGTGCGAGCTCGACTTGCTGGCGATCGTCGGGCGTGAGCGTACTCGCGGCCAGCAGATCTTCGACCGGCCCGAGCATCAGCGTCAGTGGCGTGCGGAACTCGTGCGAGACGTTCGAGAAGAACGCCGTCTTCGCGCGATCGAGCTCCGCGAGCGCCTCGGCGCGACGCTGCTGCGTTTCGAACGCCGTGGCATTCGCGAGCGCCGACGCGATGTGTCCGGCGACGAGCGAGAAGAACGCGCGGTACTCATCGTCGAGACGGCGATGCGCGCTGATCCCCGCGATGAGCATCCCGGCCGCGTTGGGCTCACCGGGAACTTGCAGCGGCAGCACGATCGCGTTCGCGACTTCGGTGCTCACATCGGCGAACTGCGGGACGTCCGGCGGCACATCGCCCGTCGATCGCACGCGTTCGAAGTGACCGTCGTTGCGACGCAGGTAGAGCGCGGCGAACGGAATGTCGTGCGGATTCGAGGCGAGGATCGACGCTGCGCCGGCGCAAGCCTCTTCGACGGTCTTCGCTTCGCCCGCGCTTGCGGCGAGTTGTCGCAGCGTGTCGAGACGGCGTCCGCCGATCACGCTGCCGGTCGTTTCGAAAACCGCGGTGAAGACGCCGCCGACTCCGCCGCTTTCGTCGCGGATCGGACTGTACGAAAACGTGAAGTACGCCTCTTCGGCGTAGCCGTGACGCTCCATCATCAGCAGCTGATCGGCGGACCACGTCGCGGTGCCGTCGCGCAGGACTTCTTCGAGCATCGGTCCGATGACGGGCCAGATCTCGGGCCAGATGGCGCGCGTCGGCATGCCGAGGGCGGCGGGATGCTTGTCGCCGAGGATGGGGAGCGAGGCGTCGTTGTAGAGCGTGATCAGCTCTGTGCCCCAGAGGATGAAAATCGGAAAGCGTGACGCGACGCAGATGCTGATTGCGGTGCGCAGACTCTGGGGCCACGCGTCGCGAGCACCGATGGCCGTGGCCGACCAGTCGAGCTCGTCGATTCGCTGCTGCATCGAGATCATGGGGACCCCGATGCTATCGCAGTCGAGCGCCGGCGACGGATCGCCGGCGCTTCAATTGAAAATGATTAGCGCGGCGGCTTGTTGAGGTCGTTGTCGTTGGTGACGTCGTCCTTCAGTTTGCCGTAGCTCTCGCGGATTGCACCCTTCGCGCGCTCGGCCTTCCCTTCGATCTCGGTCGAGCGGTCGCCGGTCAATGCGCCGTACCCTTCCTTGACCGCACCCTTCACCTGCTCGACGATGCCTTTACCGCGATGTTCTGCTCCGCTAGCCATAGTGATTTCTCCTTTGTTTTGCGGCCGTGGCCACACCCTCACTAGAGCAACGCGCACGCCATAATCGACGCTTTCAATCGCAGAGCCACAGGGGTAGACTTCCTTCTCTCCACATCAGCACAAGGACTAACCACGATTTGGCCGGAGGTGTCGCATGCCGTCTCTGCCGTTGGAGGTTTACCACGTCCTCGAGGAGGAGTTCGTCTCCTCGAACGGACCATTGCCGCGTCCGCCCGTGTCATACGAGAACTGCATTCTCAATGGAGCCGACGCGCGATCGATTCTTCGCGAGTGCGGCATCGAAGCGCCCAGCCTCTGCGCCGTCCTCGATCGTCTCGTTCTCGGCGACGACGATCTCGCCGTGCTGCTCGACTCGCCCGCATTGAGCGCGTGTGGTCGTGAGCTCATCGACGAGTACGAAGACTTCGTCGAGCTCGCGGAGAATCGCGATCCGACGTGGGGACGCCTCGAGCTGCGACGCCAGATCGTCGACGACGCGATGGGCGGCTCCGTGCGCAGTCTGCGCGACGTGCGACTCGACAACGTCTACAAAGCCGTGCACGCGCTGCCGGACAGCAACACGCGCACTGCGGTCTGCGTATCCGGCGGCGGCATTCGCAGTGCGACGTTCGCACTCGGCGTGCTGCAGGGCTTGGCCAGTGCGGGCATTCTCAAGAAATTCGATTACCTCTCGACCGTGTCGGGCGGCGGCTACATCGGAAGCTGGCTCTCGTCGTGGGTGCGCCGTCATCCGTACGGAATCCGCGGCGTGGAGGAAGATCTCTTTCACGCCGACACCGCGGTCGGCGACGTCGTGCCCGCGCGCCCGACGCCGGCGTCGCAGCAGAGCCGCTCGAAGATCGATCCCGAGCCGACGCCGATCCGGCATTTGCGCGATTACAGCAATTACCTCAGCCCGCGCCTCGGATTGTTGTCCGCCGACTCGTGGACGCTCGCGTCGCTGTACGTGCGCAATCTCCTGCTGAATTTATTGGTCCTCGTGCCAATCCTCGCGTTGGCGCTGGCCATGCCACGATTTTTCAGTTGGGGACTGCAGCATCGCACCATGCTCGATGCTCAGACCTTCGCTTGGATCGTCGCGATCTCGGTGACCGTCGCATTCGCGTACATCGGCGCGGCGCGTCCTCTCGACGCGACGCGTCGCAACGGCGCGAAATGGCTCTCGACCAATCAAGGCTATGTGACGGGTGTCATCGTGCCGTTGTTCATCGGCGCGTGTGCGCTCGCATTGTTCTGGGCGCGTGCGGCTCGCGAAGATGTCGGCCTGCGCCACGAACGCATGCCGTGGACGCAGTTGGGCGTCGCGGTCGTGGGCATGGTCTTTGTGCCGTGGCTCACGTATTACGGCCGCGTGTGGATTCTCGGCGCGAAAGTCCGCGCGGCCGGCTTCATGAACACGAGTGCGAGCCGCCGCTTCGTCACGTCGAAAATCTTCTTCGAGCTCTTCGCAGTTTCGGTTGCGCTTCTCACTGCTGCCGGACTTTTCTATCTGCTTGCCTGGAAGGTTTTCCCCGATCCAGTCGGATCGCAGTTGTACCTCTGCCTCGCAGTGCCCTCGGCGTTGCTCGTGTTCTTCGTGCAAGCCAGCATCTTTGTCGGACTGTCCAGCCGTCGCAATGACGATGCGGATCGCGAGTGGTGGGGCCGCGGCGGCGCTTTGTTGTTGATGGTCGCGATCGGACTCTGCGTGTTCGACCTGGTCTCCGTCTTCGGACCGGTCGCGTTGTATTACGCGCCCGTGCTGCTCGCGTCGATCGGCGGCCTGGCCGGCATCGCCGCAGCGTTCCTCGGATTCAGCGACAAGACTCCTGCAAATCAAAAAGAGAAAGAGTCGGGCGGCGCGGCCGGCAAAGCGGGCAATCTCGTGTCCGTGCTGATCGTCCCGCTCTTCGTCGTGTTCATCCTCGCCGCCGTCTCCCTCGGCACGACGTGGCTCATTCACGAAATCTGGGGTAATGATCCCGCGGTGCAAACCGCGGCCGCGACGAGCAAGGCCGTTGCAGCACAACGCGCCGCGTCGCATTTCGAATTCGTCCGAAATACGACCTGGCCGCAACTCGCGCTGATTGTGCTCATCGCGCTGTTCGGATTCGCGTTGTCGTTCGCCATCGGCGTGAACAAATTCTCGATGCACGCGTTGTATCGAAACCGCCTCATTCGCGCATACCTCGGCGCGTCGCGCACGCGTCGCACGCCCGATCTCTTCACCGGCTTCGACGAACGCGACAACCTGCAGATGTTCGAGCTCCGTCCCGAACTGCTGTGGAAGACGAACATCAGTCCCGGATTCGTCGACGCGCTGCGCAGACCGTCGGGCGACATCGATCGCGTGAAGCTCTCCGGATATCTCTGGCACGCGCTCGATCCGAAGACGCGCGAGCATCTCGAAAGCGATCCGAACGAGATCGCGTTCGACACGCTGTCGCAGAACCTCAATCACCTGATGCTGACCGCCGACTTCGCGAAGGACGCGGGCGTCGCGTTGCCCGACGGCGTCGCGAGCGATCCGAACACGCATATCGGACATAGCCGGCCGTATCGCAATCGCGCGCTGCTCGATCATCACTTCGGCACGGAGCTCTGCACGATGCCGCAAGGCTGCGAAGAACGCGGCCCGCTGCACGTCGTCAACACCGCGCTCAATTTGACGTCGGGCCAGACGCTCGCGTGGCAGCAGCGCATGGCGCAGTCATTCACGGCGTCGCCGTATCACTGCGGCAGCCTGTATGGCGGCTATCGCGATTCCTTCGAATACGGCGGCGCGCGCGGGATTTCCCTCGGCACCGCGGTGACGATCTCCGGCGCCGCGGCCAGTCCGAACATGGGCTATCACTCGTCGCCCGCAATGGCGTTCATCCTCACGATCTTCAACGTGCGACTCGGCTCGTGGCTCGGCAATCCCGGCCTGTTCGGGCAGAAGTCGTACACGTCCGCGCATCCGAGCTCGAACCTGCGTCCGCTGATCCATGAGCTCACAGGCGGCTCGACCGATCAGAGCAAGTGGATCTATCTCTCCGACGGCGGACATTTCGAAAATCTCGGCATTTACGAAATGGTGCTGCGCCGCTGTCATTACATCGTCGCGAGCGACGCCGGCGCCGATCCGAAGTTCTCGTTCGAAGATCTCGGCAATGCCATTCGCAAGATCCGCACGGACCTCGGCGTCCCGATCGACATCATCGAGAAATTCGCGATGAGTCCGCGGGGCGAGAACGGACAATTCGGCGAAGGGCGTTATGTCGCGCGTGCCGCGATCCGCTACTCCGCCGTCGACAAGGGCGGCCGCGACGGCACGCTGATCTACATCAAGGCCGGCATTTACGACACGATGAACCTTCCGCGCGACGTCTACAACTACGCGCAGGAATCGCTCCTCTTCCCGCACGAGCCGACGTCGGATCAGTTCTTCAGCGAGTCGCAATTCGAAAGCTACCGCGCGCTCGGCCGTCACGCCGTCAACGAGATCTGTGCGAATTACACCGACGAGAAATTGAAGATCGGCCCTGACGCGCACCGCATCCCGATCGCGCGACAGTTCGACAACGTCGCCGCATTCGACCAGGTAGTGGCGGCGCATCTCAGGACTTGACAAATAAGGCGGCAATAACGGAAACACGTAAAAACGGGGGTAGGGAAAACGCTGACTACGATCACTCCTTCTGTAAAGACATCGTCCTGATGGTTCTCTCGTCGGCCCAGCCGAGAAGGGGTGGATATGCGTTCTGCGAAATCCGGAGCGATTTTCCTGGCTGTTGCTCTCGCACTCGTTCTCATCGCGATCCCTGCCTGCAAGAAGAAAGTCGAACCGACGAAGCCGGACATCGCCGGCATGCAGCGCGGCGCCGAAGATCCGAAGATGAAGGAGCTTCTGGTCGACCCGTTCCCCGGCATGAACGGCACGCCGGCCGGCGCGTTATCCGCGGATGAGATTCGCGGTCGTGTGGTCTGGAACCTGTGGACCGGCGACAGCTATCTGATGTGGGACTACCTCGCGCGCCACGGCTTCGGTACGTCCGACCTTTTGAAAGTCATCGACTCGCGCAATCGCGCGAATCGCTTCAAACAATTCGGCACGATCAACCAGCCGGGCTTCATGACTGCGATCAAGCCCGACGAATTCGGACTCTTCCTCGACGTCCCGCGTCCCGGCGATCCGGAAGGCGACATCGACACGCGCCTGCCGATCGACGAGTACACGTACGGCCGCTCGTCCGGCGTCATGGGGCTGCGCGTGTACAAGAACCCCGCGTTCGACGCGAAGGCCGCGGCGGAGTGGAAGAAACACATCGGACCGGACGGCATCAATCACGACTTCTACGA
>DASVNL010000179.1:0-6984 GCA_036383875.1 Thermoanaerobaculia bacterium | reverse complement strand
ATCGTTGTGTTTGCCTGCGCCGCTCGCGGCGTGTCCGATGAACGAGGTGAGGAAGAGGATCAGGAAGGCGAGGCTCAGAGAATTCTTGTAGAGCATCAATCGCCAGCCACCGCGACGCACGGGGCCCGGCGCATCGGGATCATTGCGATGCGTGTCAGGATCCTCGGCGACTTCGTCGGTGCCATCGAACTTCTTCGATTCGGACGAGCCGCGTTGATAGAGAAACACCGTCAGAATCACGTACGCGCCCATCTGCAGAAACTCGCTCTCCCAGTTCTCGAAGACCGACTCGCCGAACTCGCTCGTGCGCAGATATGCGGAGTAACTGACTTCCGGTTTTCCGTGCTGCTGCTGTTCGCCGTTGTAGACCTTCCAGCCGGAAACGCTGTGGCCGGCCAGACAGAGGAGGAAGAGGACAAACATCACGATCGAGAGGTTGTTGTTCTTCCACATGCGCACCGGCCAGTGTCAGCAATGACTGAGCCACGGCCGTGTTACCTTAATTCGTCCTTTGTCTCAGCCGGAGAAATCGTTCGAGCAGTTCATCGCGGAAAGCTTCGACTCCGAAGAGGCCGTGATGATCGTGCTGGTCCTTCGCGACAGTGACGTGAGCCTGTCTGCCGCGCACGTCGCCGAACGTCTCGAGCGCGACTACGGGGTCGCACCCGAACAATCCCCGCGCCTCGGCGAGAAGCGCGTCGAGTTGCGACTCCGCGATCTCGCCGCGCGCGGCCTCGTGGACATCCTCGCGGACGGCTATCGCTATCGCGGCGACGAAGCCGGCGTCGATGCGCACGTCGTGCACGCGGCGGAGCTGCTCGCCGCGCGCCGCTCCGATCTCAATCGCCTCATCTACTCCACCTCGGCGCGCGCACGGCGTCTCGCGGAGGCCTTTCGTCTGTGATCACCGCGGCTCTCGTTTCCTACGTTCTCTGTCTGCTCGTCAGCGCCGCGTGCACGGCGTTGCTTCTGCGATCGTGGCTGCGCGGACGATCGCGCCTCGTGATGTGGTCCGCCGTCGCGTTCTGCTTCCTGACGGTGTCGAACGCGCTGCTCGTCAGTGACCTCCTGATGGCGGCGGATCTCTCGCTCATTCGCGCGTTGTTGATCGCGATCGGCCTCGGGCTGCTCGTCTACGGCGTGGCGCTGGAGGAGGCGCAATGACGACCGGACTCGCCGCGAAGCTCATGGTCTACGGCGTCATCATCGCCGAGCAGTTGCTGCTCACGATCATCTTCTTCCGCTTCTGGCGCGCCAGTCGCGAGAAGCTCTTCGCCTTCTTCGCGCTCGGATTCCTCGTGATGGGGATTCACCGCGTGTTGCTCGGATTCGCCGTCGCCGATGGCGTCGATCTCGAGCAGCAGACGTCGGTGTTCGTCTGGCGATTGCTCGCTTACCTGCTGATCCTCGCCGGCGTCGTGACGAAGAACCTGCAGCGTCGCCGCGCGGATTAGACGAACTCGAGGAAGCGATCCGCGCTGATCGGCGGCGTGATCAGGAAGCCCTGCAACTGATCGCAGCCGTGGCGTCGCAGGAAGTTCGCCTGTTCCGTGAACTCGACGCCTTCCGCGATCACTTTCAGGCGCAGGCTGTGCGCCATCGCGATGATCGCGGTGACGATGGCCGCGGTGTCAGGATCGGTGGTGATGTCGCGGACGAAGGACTGGTCGATCTTCAGCGTGTCGATCGGGAAGCGCTTCAGGTAACTCAGCGACGAGTGTCCGGTGCCGAAGTCGTCGAGCGAGATGCGCAGTCCGAGCTTCTTGAGATCGTACAGCGTGCGGATGCTCATGTCGGGACTCTGCATCGCGCTGCTTTCCGTGATCTCGAGCTCGAGTAGTCGCGGCGGCAGTCCGGTCTCGTCGAGAATCGCCTTCACGCGCTCGACGAGATCGGCCTGCTGCAGCTGCGTCACGGAGAGATTGACCGCGAGCGAGAGCGCGCGATGTCCCGCGTCGTGCCACAACTTCGCCTGACGGCACGCCTGACGCAGTGCCCAGCCGCCGATCGAGCCCATCACGCCCGTCGCTTCCGCGACCGGGATGAACGTCGCCGGCGGGATCGCGCCCATCTGCGGATGGTTCCAGCGCAGCAGCGCTTCCATGCCGGTGATGCGATTGGTGCGCAGATCGAAGATCGGCTGGTAGTGCACCGCGAGCTCCTGATTCGCGAGCACCTTGCGCAGTCCGTGTTCGATCGCGATGCGTTGCAGCGCCTTCGCATTCACGAGCGCGTTGAAGAGCTGGTAGTTGTCGCGGCCGAGCTCCTTCGCTTGATACATCGCCGTGTCCGCGCTCTTGATCAGCGTCTCGGCGTCGGTGCCGTCTTCGGGGAAGAGGCTGATGCCGATGCTCGTGGTCGTGAAGAACTCGCGGCCTTCGATGTGGAACGGATAGCGAACGGCTTCGATGATTTTTTCCGCGATGGGCGCGGCGTCGTCGGAGCGTTGCAGTCGCGGGAGGAGCACGGTGAATTCGTCCCCGCCGAGGCGGGCGACGGTGTCGCTTTCGCGGACGCAGGCCTGGACGCGCGCGGCGACGGCCTGCAGGAGTTGATCGCCGATGTTGTGGCCGAGGGAGTCGTTGATCACTTTGAAGCGATCGAGGTCGAGGAAGAGCACGGCGAGACGCGAGCCATCGCGTTGCGCGTGCGACAGCGCGACCGTCAGACGATCTTTGAACAGCAGACGATTCGGCAGGTTCGTCAGCGCATCGTGGTACGCGAGATGTTTGATCTGTTCTTCGGCGTACGTGCGCTCCGTGATGTCGCGCACGACGCACACCATCGCGCCGCCGCCGCCGATCGACGTCAGCGAGATCTCCTGCGGGAAATTCACGCCGTCGCGACGCAGGCCCGTCGCTTCGCCGCGCCAGCGTCCGCGCTGCTGCACCATGGGCACGATGTTCGTGATGAAGCGCACCTGTTCGTGCGGTTCGTACAGATCGCACAGCGAGCGGCCGGTGAGCGAGTTGGGATCGGGATAGCCGAACAGCTTCGCGAGCGAGTCGTTCGCGTACGTGAACTCGAGACGCTCGTCGAGAATCCCGATGCCGTCCATCGACGCTGTGATTGCGGCGGACTGGCGGCGCAGCGCGGTGATGTCCGTGCCGACGTGCAGGAAGCCGGTCACCGCGCCGTCGTCGGAACGCAGCGCCGTGACCGACACCGCGACGTCGACGCGATCGCCGGACTTCGTCACGTAACGCCATTCGTGCTCACCGACTGCGTCGATCGAGCCGTGATCGTCGTGCAACTCGCGCAGCGAACGATGTCCGATCAACTCGTTCGCGGTGTATCCGAGCATGTGCTCCGCGCCTGGATTGAAGACTGAGATGATGCCGCGCGCGTCCGTCGCGATGATCGACACGCGCGACGCCGCGTCGAGCACGGCCTTCCGTTGCGCGTTCGCTGCGGCGACCGATTCTTCGGCGCGCTTGCGTTCCGTCACGTCGAATACGAAGCCTTCGAAGAAGATCGTGCCGTGCGATGAGCGCACGCCGTGCGCGTTGATCTGCACCCAGATCACCGAGCCGTCCTTGCGCTTCCACTGCAGCTCCTGGTGATCGGCGTGGCCGAACTCTTCGAAGCGGCTCACGAGCTGTTCGCGTTGCGCGCGATCCGCGTAGATGTCGCGATCGAGGTTGCGCGTCAGCAGCTCGTCGACGCTGTCGTAGCCGAGCATGCGTGCGAGCGTTGCGTTCGCGGTGACGAAGCGGCCGTCGCGCGTCGACTGATAGATGCCGACCGGCGCGTAGTCGAAGATGACGCGGTACTTCTCTTCCGATTGCTGCAGCGCCTGTTCGGCGCGCTTGCGCTCGGTGATGTCGTGAATGATCGAATAGAGGAGGCGTTTGCCCTTGACGTCGATCGGGCCTGAGTGCACTTCGACGTCGCGGATCTCGCCGCTCGCGCGCATGTGCCGGAAGTGGAAGTACGTCTTCTCCTGCATCGACGCGCGCGACATTTCAGTGCGCACGTGTTCGGGACCGCGCACGTTGATGTCCCAGATGCGCATCGCGCGCAGCTCGTCGCGCGTGTAGCCGTAGTAGTCGCACGCGGCCATGTTCGCGTCGACGACCGCGCCGTTTTCCGGATCGATGAGCAGCTTCACGGCGCGGTTGTTCTCGAACATCTGCCGGAACTTGCCTTCGCTCTGGCGCAAGGCCTCTTCGCGGCGTTTGTGCTCGATCGTCGACGCGACGTGCTGCGCGACGAAGACGAGGATCTCGAGGTCTTTCTCGGTGTAGCGCGTGGTCTCGGTGTACGACTGCGTCGCGATCACGCCCCACGCTTTGTCGCCGGTCTTCAGCGGCGCGCCGACCCAGTCGATCGACGGCGCACCGACCGACTCGACCTCTCCCTCCGCCACCAAGCGATCGAACACTTCGGGCGTTGCGAGGAGAGGCTTGCCGTTGCGCAGCACCCACGAGCTGAGTCCGCGTCCGGGATTCACGAAATCGGGTTTCTCGTCGATCTCGTCGACGAAGAAGGGGAAGGTGAGCAGATCGCGCTCGGCGTCGTACTCCGCGATGATGAAGTTCTTCGCGTTCATCAGCTCGCCGATGATTCCGTGTACGGCGGCGTAGAACTCGTCGAGGCTTTCGAGCTCGCGGCTGAGTTGCGAGATGCGGAACAGCGCGGACTGCAGCGTCTCGCTTTTGACGCTCTCGGTGATGTCGCGGAAGTACCAGCAGCGGCCGCGGATCTCCTCGTTCGCGACGATGGGCATCGACGCGCGATTGAGCACGCGGCCGTCTTTCAGCGGCACGGTGTCGCTGGTGCGGACTTCGTCGGGATGTTCGTAGAGGTAATTGACCAGCTCGATGAATGCATCCCAATCTGTCACGGCGTCGGCTGCATAGCCGAGGAGATCGTTGTCGTCGGCGGTCTCGGCGACGGACTCGGGGATGCGCCAGATTTCGAGGAATCGGCGGTTGTACGAGAGGACGTTGCCGGCGTTGTCGACGACGAGGATCCCGTCGAGCGTCGCTTCCTGCTGCGCGCGCAGGATCGCGACGGTCGTGCGGAGCGAGTCACGGGAAAGGCTGCCGCCGCGCGTGACAAATCGCGCGAGCCGTTGGCGCGCCCGGAGAAATCGTGACGGCGTTCCCGCGATGGGGGAGAGCTGAGAAATCGTCATCAGGGATATGCGTACGGCGTAGGCGAAATTCTACGCTGAAGCTCAGTCCCCCGGAATGCCGCTTTGACGGAAGTCCTGCCAGCGCTGCCAGGCCATGTACATGAAGAAGGCGATGTAGAGCGCGAGAAAATAGTTCTGCGTCTTGATCCCGAACACGACGACCAGCGCGCCGACGATCAGCCCGATCCACGTGGCGATCGCGAACGCGCGGCGCTCGTCGAGGAACATGCGGAAGAAGCTGCGCGTGGCGTGTCCGCCGTCGAGGGGACTGAGCGGAATCAGATTGAAGATGCCCCAGTACAAATTGGCCACCGCCATGCGCGGCAGCAGCGCGACGAGCATCTTGTCGGTGCTGCCGATGCGCGTGCTCATGAACCACCACGTCAGAAACAGCAGCGCGAAGCTCGCGATCGGGCCGGCGACGCTGATCAGCACGTCCTGCCACGGGCGGACGTTGCGGCTGTCGTTGTACGTCACGCCACCCATGCCGGTGAGCACGATGTGGCTCGAGCCGAATCCAAACAATGCGAACGCCGCGGCATGGGCGATCTCGTGCACGAGCACGCTGATGAAGAGGATCGGCACCCACAGCAGGGCGTAGTGAATGCCGAGCTGGTCGTTGTAGTTCATCGCCACGAAGAACACGACGAGGATCACGAAGTTGAAATCGACGTCGATGGGCGTGCCGCGAATGGAGCCTAGGTGAAGCATCGGCGGGAAAGTATCACGGCGGTTGGCGGTTGGCGGTTGGCAGTTGGCGGGGGACCACCACCCATCCACGAGCTTTCGGCGACGCGGTCGTGCGGCGGCCTCCCGCCAACTGCCAACCAACCGCCAACTAGGATCGCGGCAACCTCACCTGAAACGAAGAACCCTTCCCGAGAGAACTCGCCACCGTGATCGTGCCGCCGTGCGCCTCGACGAAACGCTTCACGAGCGCGAGGCCGAGGCCGGTTCCGGCGGAGTGGACGCCGCGCGTGTGGACCTGCTCGAACTCTTCGAACACGCGCTGCTGATCGGCGTCGCTGATGCCGATGCCGCGGTCGATGACTTCGATGCTCCACATCGTCTCTTCGGCCGAGCCGCGAATCGTTATGCGAGTTCCTTCCGCGCTGAACTTGTTCGCGTTCGAGAGCAGGTTGAGGAGCACCTGTTCGACGCGTCCCGGATCGGCTTGCGCGAGCATCGGCTCGTCGGGAAGCAGCACTTCGACGTCCTGCTTCTTGCGCACGAATAGCGACTGCGTCGACGCGACGGTGTTCGCGACGCTGCGACGCAGGTCGAGTCGCGTGAGCTCCAGCTTCAACTTTCCCGACTCGACTTTCGCGATGTCGAGGAGGTCGTTGATCAGTTTGAGCAGATGACGCGCGGAGTTCGCGACGTTTTCGAGAAAGCCGAGGCGCTTCTGCGAGGTGATCGTTTCTTCCTGCTCGCTGAGGAGGTCGGAGAAGCCGATGATCGCGTTGAGCGGCGTGCGCAGCTCGTGCGACATCTTCGCGAGGAAGTCGCTCTTGTGCCGCGACGCGCGCACGGCGCGTTCGGTCTGCAGTCGCAGCTCTTCCTCGCGACGCCGCAACTCGTCCGCGGTTTCTTCGAGCGTTTCAGCGAGCGAGCGGAACTCTTCGTAGCGTCCGTCGATCTTCGAAGCGTCGGGGCGTTCGCCGCTGCGCATGCGACGCAGTGCCTCGCCGAGCTGCGCGAACGGGCGCGAGATCGTGTAGAGCAGCATCACCGCCGCGAACACGAGGATCAGGAACACGACGCCGTCGACGAGCGACGTGACGATGAGGATCTTGCGACGCGCAACCGGCTCGAGGAGCGGATCGAGCAGGAGCACGGTGCGG
>DASVNL010000178.1:0-2760 GCA_036383875.1 Thermoanaerobaculia bacterium | reverse complement strand
GCTCGCATGCGCCTCCTCCCTCACGACACCGATCTCGCCTGGACGCCATACGCGTGGCTGATCTACGTCGTGCCGTTCGCGCTGACTCCGCTCTACATGAGCCGCTTCGCGAACGTCGCGGGATGGACGTTGCACATCACGATCTCGCTGATCTTCACGGCGCTTTACTTTCGCTCGTACTGGGTCCGCGGACGTGAGCTGATGCTCGTGTCCGCGGCCACGGTCGCACTCGGGATCGCGTTCTGGCCGATCTCGTATGGCGCCGGCTGCTTCTTCGTTTATGGCGGCGCGATGATCGGCTTGCACGAGTCACCGAAGCTCGCACTCAAAGGCGTGGTGTTCATCGCATGCCTCGCGACGGTCGAAGCGACGTTGCTGCGCCGCGATTTCTTCAGCGGCGCGTGGCCGCCGGTCTTCGTGCTGATCGTCGGCGGGATCAACATTCACTTCAGCCAGGTCGGCCGTGCGAACGCACGACTGCGCCTCGCTCGCGACGAAATCGAGCATCTCGCGAAAGTCGCCGAACGCGAGCGTATCGCTCGCGATCTGCACGATCTCCTCGGCCACACGCTCTCGCTCGTCGTGCTGAAGTCTGAGCTCGCGTCGAAGCTTTCGGAACGCGATCCCGAACGCGCACGCGCCGAGATTCGCGACGTCGAACGGATCTCGCGCGACGCACTCGCGGAAGTGCGCGCAGCGGTGCGCGGATATCGATCGGGTGGACTCGAAGCCGAAGTGCAGCACGCGCGGAGTGCGCTCGCGACCGCTGGCGTGTCGCTCGATTGCGAACTGTCGAAGGCCACGATGCCACCGTCGCACGAAGCGGTGTTGTGTCTCGCGCTGCGCGAGGCGATCACGAACATCGTGCGGCACGCAGGCGCGCGTCACTGTCAGTTGCGCGTGCGCGTCACCGATGAAGCCGCGGTGCTGACGATCTCCGACAACGGCCGCGGCGGCAATGAGCCGTTCGGCAGCGGATTGACCGGCATGCGCGAACGGGTCGAGTTGCTCGGCGGCACGATGACGCGCGACGGCCGCAACGGCACGACGCTGCATGTGCGGCTGTTGCTCGCGAATTCGCGCGCGGAGGAACGGACCGCGTGATCCGCATCGTGGTCGCAGAAGACCAGAAGATGGTCCTCGGCGCACTCGCCGCGCTGCTCGAAATCGAAGGCGACATCGACGTCGTCGGCCGCGCGATGGATGGCGAAGAAGCGCTGGCGCTCTGTCGCGAATCGAAGCCGCAGGTGCTGCTCACCGACATCGAAATGCCGCGCATGACGGGCCTCGAGCTTGCGGCCGCGGTGAAACGCGAAGGCCTCCCGACGCGCGTCATCATCCTCACGACGTTCGCGCGTGGCGGATATCTCCGACGCGCGCTCGAAGCGGGAGCGTCGGGCTATCTGCTGAAGGACTCGCCGGCTGAACATCTCGCGAATGCAGTGCGTCGCGTGAATCAAGGCGGACGGGTCGTCGATCCCGAACTTGCGGCCGAGGCGTGGAGCGATCCCGATCCGCTGACCGATCGCGAGCGACAAGTGTTGCGCATGGCCGGCGAGGGCCAGACGAGCGCGGACATCGCGTCGTCGTTGCACTTGTCCGAGGGGACGGTGCGGAACTACTTGTCGGAGGCGATCAACAAGCTGGGCGCCGGCAATCGCGTCGAGGCGGCACGCATCGCACGCGAAAAAGGCTGGCTCTAGGCCGGCACGGCCGGCAGCGCTGATTGCTCCGCTTCGGCACGTGCGGCTGGCCTGTCGGATCGGTTTGCGTTGGCCCTACTGCGCCGCGAGCTTCTTTCGAACCTCATCGCGAACGCGCAAGCCGGTCTTCGTTCTGTCGCACGTGAACACGTCTTTGTACGCGACGAACGCGAGGTAGTCCGTCGTGGCGATGCGATACGTGCGTGCCGCGTCGACGGGTGGCGCACCGACGACAAACGACTCGTCGCTGAAATCGAGCACGCGTTGCAACTGTGCGCCGTCCATCGAGCAGACCACGATCTCGTTGTCGTACGGCATCGCGGCGCGCAGCAACTCCATCGTCAGCGTGCCGCTCGGCAGGGAGCCGCGGAAGCTGCTCATCGTCGACAGCGCGACGTCGGCCTGCGCGCTGCTGCGCATCGTCTCGAGCGTGAACTTCGCGAGCTCCTGCACCGAGTACGGCGTCGCGAGCGTGCCAATCGGCGTGAAGAGGTCGCGATATTGCGGATCGGCTTCGAGCTCGCGTTGCAGCTTCGCGACCTTCTTCGCGATCGTGGGGTTTTCCGTGAGTCGCGCGTCGACGGGGACGAGCGCGCCGTCGATCGCGGCGAGTTTCTTGTCCGCGAATTTCAGCTCGACCCACGAGATGTACGTCAGGTACTGCGACGGCGAGATGAACCACGTATTCGTGCCGGGGATTTGCGTGAGCTCGCGTTTGAGATGGCTGTGCGAGCCGAGGATGAGGTCGATGCCGGGGACAGCCTTGGCCATCGCGTAGTCGGCGTCTTCGTTCTGATGGCCGATCATCACCACCGCGTCGACATGCTCTTTCTCGCGCAGCGTGCGCACGATGTTGCGCGCGGCGTCGAGCGAGTCGGTGAACGTGAATCCCGGGACTTTCACGAGCTGCTTGAAATCATTTCCGGCGAGCGCGAACACGCCGATGCGCACGCCCCGGCGCTCGAACACGCGATACCCCTCGAAGCCCGCGGTGTTCGCGCTGAGGATCGGATAGCGCAGCGTTTTCACGCATGCGTCGTAGGCCTCGCGGCCGTAG
>DASVNL010000177.1:0-13128 GCA_036383875.1 Thermoanaerobaculia bacterium | reverse complement strand
CCGATTCCCGTCGACGATGTGATCTCGGTGCTGCGCTACGGCGAACAGGCGTCGCAGAAGCGCGTCACGGATTACGTGCTCGAGCAGTTCTATCCGATCGAGTTTCTGCGCAACATCACGCTCGTCGACACGCCGGGCACGAACTCGATCGTGCAGCGGCATCAGGAGATCACGCAGGACTACGTACCGCGCGCGGATCTCGTGCTGTTCGTGACGTCGATCGACCGTCCGCTGTCGGAGTCGGAGCGGCGCTTCCTCGAATACATTCGCGAGTGGGGGAAGAAGGTCGTCTTCGTGTTGAACAAGATCGACACGAAGGCCGACTCGGAAATCGACGTCGTGCTCGACTATCTGAAGACGAACACGCGCGCGATCTTCGGCTTCGATCCGGTGATCTATCCGGTCGCCGCGAAGCTCGCACTCGAAGCGAAGTCGGGCGGCGCATCGCCGCGCGACTGGACGCGCAGCCGCTTCGAGAAGCTCGAGGACTACATCTTCCAAGTGCTGTCGGAGAAGGAGCGCGTGCGCATCAAGCTCACCGCGCCACTCGAGACGATCCTCAGTCTCGCGAAGAAGCAGTTCAAGATGATCGAGTCGCGCCGCCAGTTGCTGTCGACGGACAAGGAACGCATCGACTCGATCACGGAGCAGCTCGAGCGCTCGCGCGAAGATCTGGTGTCGAACTTCAAGCAGTTCGTCGTGCGTATCGACAACCTGCTGATGGATCTCGAACGCCGAGGCCTCGACTTCCTCGATCGCTACGTGCGCATCCAGCACGTGATGATGCTGCGCGACGCGTCGCGGTTCCGCGAGGAGTTCGAACGTCAGGTGTTCCAGGGCTGGAAGGGGAGTATCGACACGACGATTCAGGAAGCGGTGGACTGGCTGGTGAAAGAGAACATGAAGCTCTGGAACGGCACGGTCGACGCGTTCCATCGCCGCGCTGAACAGGACGCGAAGAACGACGAGATCATCGGCAAGGTCGGCCGCGAGTTCGCGTACAACCGCGAAGAGGTCTACTCGCGCATGCGCCAGCACGCCGAGCAACGTCTGTCCGCGTACGACGTGAATGTCGAGAGCCGCCGCATCATCGACAACGCAATGCGCGCCGTCCTCCACTCGTTCGGCCTCGGCGCCGGCGCCCTCGGCCTCGGCTACCTGCTCACGACCGCCGTCAGCAGCACCGCCGTCGACGTCACCGGCCTCACCGCCGCAACGATGCTGCTCGTCACGAGTTTCCTCATCCTCCCGTACAAGCGCAGCAAGGCGAAGGAAGAGTTCCGCCGCCGCATCGAAGAGCTCCGCACGCAACTCAGCGAGTCGATGGACCGCGAGTCGACAACGGAAATCGACCGCATGCTCCGCAGCATCACCGCCGCCTTCGAACCCTACCAACGCTTCTACGCGTTAGAGTCGGAGAAGATCGAACGCTTCGCGGAGAAGCTGACCAAAGTCGAGCAGGAGGCCAACGAAATCCTGCATCAGCTTTGAGGGACCGCCGGCGTCCCGCCGGCTGTTCACGGCGGCGTCTCGCCGCCGTGCTACCCTCGGGCAGCGTTCTTCCCGTCGCCTCCTCGGCGCCACAGCAACTGTGCGCCACGACAACTTCATTCATCCTGATCGCTTCACGGCCATCCGCTCCCGCGGCTTTCTCCCACACTGGATCGTTAACGAAGCCGTCTACTTCGTCACCTTCTCTCTGAAGGACGCGCTGCCAGCGCACGTCATTCGAGAGCTCTTCGAGGAGCGCCAGCGACTTCAGCGCGGCGTCACCGACTCAACCCGGCGCGCCCACCTCGATCGCGCGCTCCAACTGCGCGCCGACTCCGAACTCGATGCTGGCCGCGGCTCATGCGTGCTCGCGCAACACGCAAACCTGGTCGCCGACGCGCTGAAGCACTTCGACGGCACACGCTACGATCTTCACGCGTGGTGCGTCATGCCCAACCACGTGCATGCGATGTTCTACGTCGAGCGCGGCGAGGATGTTGCCGCGATTCTGCATTCGTGGAAGTCGTACACCGCGCATCGCATCGGTCTCGGGCCGATCTGGCAGCGCGAGTACTTTGATCGCATCGTTCGAGGCGATCGGGAGTTTGAGACGACGCGCGGATACGTTCGAGCGAATCCAGAGAAGGCGCGGTTGGTGGATTGGCCGTGGGTGGGATGAGCGGCGGCGGGACGCCGCCGCAAACAGCCGCCGGGACGGCGGCGGTCCCTCAGGCGGCGTTCCTCTATAATCCGCCGCCTTATGGGTACGGTGAGGATCAAGGAACTTTCGCAGCATGTCGGCGAAGCCGTTAGGGTGAAGGGCTGGCTGTACAACAAACGGACGTCGGGCAAGTTGCAGTTTCCGCTCGTTCGGGACGGCTCGGGGCTCGTGCAGTGCGTCGTCTCGAAGAAAGAAGTCAGCGAGCAGTCGTGGAACGACTGCGATGAGGCCACGCAGGAATCGTCGATCGAGATCTCCGGCAAGGTCGTTGCGGAGCCGCGCGCTCCGGGCGGCGTCGAGATGCATGTCACCGAGGTGAAGCTCCTCGGCAAGGCGACCGACTATCCGATCTCGCCGAAAGAACACGGCACCGACTTTCTGATGAACCATCGCCATCTCTGGCTGCGTTCGCGGAATCAGCACTCCGTGCTACTCATCCGCAACGAAGTCGAGAAGGCCATCCGCGACTTCTTCTACGACCGCGACTTCGTCCTCATCGACTCGCCGATCCTCACCGCCAACGCGGCGGAAGGCACGTCGACCCTTTTCGAGACCGACTACTTCGGCGAGAAGGCGTATCTCTCCCAGTCCGGCCAGCTCTACCTCGAGCCTGCGGCCGCGGCGTTCGGCAAGGTCTACTGCTTCGGTCCGACGTTCCGCGCGGAGAAATCCAAAACGCGGCGACATCTGATGGAGTTCTGGATGGTCGAGCCCGAGGTTGCGTTCCTCGAGTTCGATGGCTTGCAGATGCTGGCCGAGGAGTTCGTCGAGTACATCGTCGGACGCGTTCTCGATCGTCAGCAGGAAGCGCTCAAGCAACTCGAGCGCGATCTTTCGAAGCTCGAGCATGTCCAGCGTCCGTTCCCGCGCATCACTTACCGCGACGCCATCGAGCTACTGAAGTCGAAGAACATGCCCGCGAACTTCGGCGACGACATCGGCGGCGACGAAGAGACCGTCATCGCGAACTCGTACGACCGCCCGGTGATCATCACCCACTACCCGGCGGCCATCAAAGCGTTCTACATGCAGCCCGACCCGAACGATCCGACCCTCGCACTCGGCATGGACATGATTGCGCCTGAAGGCTACGGCGAGATCATCGGCGGCTCGCAGCGCATCCACGATCACGACATGCTCCTGCATCGCATTCAGGAGCACGGCCTGCCCGTCGACAAGTTCCAGTGGTACCTCGACGTGCGCAAGTACGGCACCTTCCCGCACTCCGGATTCGGCATGGGAATTGAGCGTGTGGTGGCGTGGATCAGTGGAGTGCCGCACCTCCGAGAGACGATTCCGTACCCGCGCATGCTCAACCGGATTTATCCGTAGACGTGAATGTGAGTACGGACCAGCAGCTCCGCGTCATCCCACTCGGCGGTCTCGGCGAGATCGGGATGAACCTCATGGTCTACGAGTGTGGCGACGACGCCATCCTCGTCGACTGCGGAATGATGTTCCCCGACGCCGCGACCCTCGGCGTCGACGTCATCGTTCCCGACATGACGTACATCTTCGACAACCCGTCGAAGTTCAAAGCGCTCTTCCTCACGCACGGCCACGAAGATCACATCGGGGCCGTGCCCTTTCTCATCGATCGCGTGAAGTTGCCGGTCTACGGCATGCCGCTGGCGCTCGGCTTCGTCGCCGACAAGTTCGCCGAGTTCGGCATCGACGAGTTCGACCTGCGCGAGATTCAGCCGCGCGAAGTCGTCGAAGCGGGCGTGTTCAAAGTCGAGGCGTTGCGCGTGACGCACTCCATCGTCGACGCGCTCGGCTACGCGATCCGCACGCCGGCCGGCACGATCATTCACACCGGCGATTTCAAGATCGACCACACGCCCATCGACGCGAAACCCACCGACCTCGCGCGATTCGCGCAGTACGGCGAGGAAGGCGTCACGCTGCTCGTCAGCGACTCCACGAACGCGCTCGTCCCCGGACATGGTCCGTCGGAGAAAACCGTCGGCAGCGCGCTCGATCGCGTCTTCGCGAACGCGAAGGGCCGCATCATCGTGACGACCTTCGCGTCGCACATCCATCGCGTGCAGCAGATCATCGACCTCGCGAAGAAACATCGCCGCCGCGTCGCGCTGATGGGACGCTCGCTCGTCGACAACGTCGAAACGGCCGAGCGCCTCGGCTATCTGCGATTCCCCCGCGAAGCCCGCGCGAGCTCCACCGATCTCCTGCCGCGCGACCTCGTGATCATCACCACGGGCACGCAGGGCGAGCCGTCATCCGCGCTCACGCGCATGTCGATCGGCGAGCACAAGCAGGTGTCGATCGAGCAGGGCGACGTCGTGATCATCTCGGCGCGCACGATTCCGGGCAACGAGCGCGCGATCGCACACGTCATCGACAACCTCTACCGCCGCGGCGCCGACGTCGTCCATCACGAGCAGCCCGACATCCATGTGTCCGGCCACGCCTGCCAGGAAGAACTGAAGCTGATGATCAACATCACGCGGCCGAAGTTCTTCATCCCGATGCACGGCACGCTGCGCCATCTGATTCATCACGGCCGCCTCGCCGAACAGACTGGCGTGCCGCACGGCGTTGTGATCACGAACGGCCAGGTCGCGGTGATCGAAGACGGGAAGATCACCGTGCTCGAAGAGCGCGTCGCGCAGGGCAAGGTGTTCATCGATGCGCAGGCCGAGGAAGTGCCGGATGTGGTCGTGCGCGACCGGCAACATTTGGCCGAGGACGGTTTCGTCATCGCCGTCATTGCGGTCGACAGCAACGGCAAGCTCATTCGCGATCCCGAGATCATCACGCGCGGACTCGTGCACGTCGATGCGAGCCAGGAAGTGCTCGCCGACGTACGGACGAAGCTGATTGGCATGTTTGACGAAAGTGGTCCGGACGAGCTGCGCGACTCCGACCTGCTGCAGGAGAAGATGCGCGCACTGTTGAAGCGCTATTTCCGGAAGACGATGGGCCGCAGGCCGATGATTCTTCCGGTGATCTGGGAAATGTGACGCGCAATGTCGATCATTGAAGCCATCGTCCTCGGCCTCGTTCAAGGCCTCACCGAATTCATCCCCATCTCTTCCACCGGACATTTGAAAATCGTCCCGGAACTTCTCGGGTGGGGTGATCCTGGCGCCGCGGCGTCCGCCGTCATTCAGTTCGGGACGATCCTCGCGGTGATCATCTACTTCTTCGGCGACATCGTCCGTCTCACGAAAGGCTTCTTCCGCGGACTCCTGGCGCGCAAGCCGTTCGAGGATCCCGATTCGCGCGAGGCGTGGTACGTCATCGTCGCGACGATTCCGATCGTCGTGCTCGGCGTGCTGCTCAAAGACCTGATTCACGGCGTGTTTCGCAGCACGTGGGTGATCACGTTTCAGTTGATCTCGATCGCGATCCTGATGCAGGTCGCCGAGGCGTATGCGAAGCGGCGCGGGTTCCGTCCGCGTGAAGACTTCAACATCAAAGATGCCGCGATCATCGGCGCCGGACAGTGCATCGCGCTGATTCCCGGCTCGTCGCGCAGCGGCTCGACGCTCATGACCGCGCTGTTCCGCCGCGTGCCGCACGACTACGCCGCGCGCTTCTCGTTCGTGATGAGCATCCCCGCGATCACCGCCGCGGGTTTGTTCGAGCTCATCTCCGAGCGCGAACATCTCTCGACCGTCGGCACGACGCCGATCATGGTCGCCATCGTGGTGGCGTTCATCTCGGGCTGGGCGTCGATTTACTTTCTGCTGCGCTACCTGCGCACGCACACGACGCACATCTTCATCTACTACCGATACGTCCTCGGCGCCGTGCTCGCCGTATTGCTGATGATGGGACTCGTGAAATGAGACCGCTGGCCTTCGCGCTCGCGCTTCTGGCAGCATGCACGGCAGTGCCGACGCAGACCGAACCCTCGACGCGCTATCTCGCCCTCGGCGACTCGTACACGATCGGCGAGAGTGTCGCCGCCGACGAGCGTTTCCCGATGCAGCTCGCGCGCGACCTCAACCTCGGCGAGCCGAAGATCATCGCGAAGACCGGCTGGACGACCGACGAACTGAACGCCGCGATCGATGCTGCGAACGTCACCGGCACGTACGATCTCGTGACGCTGCTGATCGGCGTCAACAATCAGTACCGCGGCCGCGACGTCGAGCAGTATCGCGGCGAGTTCGCAGCGTTGCTGCGACGCGCGATCGGATTCGCGGGCGGCGACGCGAAGAACGTCGTTGTGGTCTCGATCCCGGACTGGGGCGTCACGCCGTTCGCGGAAGGTCGCGATCGCGCGAAGATCGCGACGGAGATCGATCGCTACAACGCCGTGAATCGCGAAGAGACCCAGCGCGCGGGCGCACGCTACGTCGACATCACGCCCGTCTCGCGCGGCAACGACGCCGCGCTGGTCGCAGGCGACGGACTCCACCCCTCGGGCAAGCAGTACGGCGAGTGGGTGAAGTTGATCGCGCCCGAAGCGCGCGCTGCGCTTCGTTAGTCGCTCAGAACCTGGACTTCGGGGATGTTGCGGTACTTCTCCGCGAAGTCGAGGCCGTAGCCGATCACGAACTGCGGGTCGATCGAGAAGCCGACGTAGTCCGGCGTGAACGGCACCTTGCGCGCTTTCGGCTTGTCGAGGAACGACGCGGTCTTCACCTTCGCGGCGCCGCGGCTCTCGATGTAGTTGTTGACCTCGCGGATCGACAAGCCGCTGTCGATGATGTCCTCGACGATCAGCACGTTCTTGCCGCGCATGTCGAGCTGTGGTTCCTTGAGGATCGTGACCACGCCGGAGGAGTACTTCTGGTTGCCGTAGCTCGAGATCTGGATGAAGTCGAGCGCGACGTCCATGTCCATCGCCCGCACGAGATCCGCGCAGAAGAACACGGCCCCCTTCAACACGCAGAGCGCTATCAGATCCGAGCCGGCGAATTCAGCGCTGATCTCCTTTGCCAATTCTGCAACACGTGCATCGATCTGTTCGCGAGTGATTAACGTCGTCTGTGCCATTCGTGCCAGAATCATAGCATCCGAGGTTGAGCGTGAAGGTTGCCGACGTCGCAGCACTCCAGAGCCGCTATGCGCGCATCTCCGATCGCTTCAAAGCGACGTGGACCGCGCACCAATTCGTGTCCGGCGCGTACCGTCATCTCCTCTCCGAGCCGCTCCCGTACGAGCTCGATTTCGACACGATTTACGACCGCGTGAAGAACGTCGCCGCGACCATCGGCGGCGTCATGCGCGGCAACGTCCGTCCCGGCGACGGCGCGATGACCCGCATCGAAGAAGTCGAAGAGTTGCTCGTCGATGCGACGGATCTCATCCTCGACGCCGACACGCGCATCGGCCCGTCGCTGCTGCGCCGCTTCTTCGAGATCATCAAGCCACAGGACGACGCGATCCTCGAGTCGCTGATCCGCTTCTATCTCTTCGCCGACGCCGTCGAGGGCGATCGTCGCGACAAGCTCGACTTCCTCTTCACGCGCGTCGGCGAAACCACCAGCGACTCGCTGACGCTGCGCCAGCGCCTCGTCGAGCTCGTCAGCGCTCTGCACGTCGCCGATGCGCCGCGCGACGAAGTCGTCGGCCTGATTCGCGCGATGCGCTCGATGAAGGAAGACATCGAGTCGGTGAATCGCTTCGACGATCTCACCGAGCGCAACCTCGTGCGCGACGCCCGCACGTTCAAGCATCGCGTCGGCGATCTCTACTTCGATCCCGATGTGCTGCTCGCGATCGTCGACCTCAACGTCGCGACGAAGAATCGCGTCGCGCGGTTGTACGACGGTGAAGAAGAACGACTCGTGCAGGACGCCGACAAGTTGATGGAGCACGGCTCCGCGATCGAGCGAAACTTCGGCGACGCGAATCCCGAGTTGATCGAAGAGATCGCGCGCTTCCGCGAGTTGCGCGAGCAGTTCGACTCGCTGCGCGCGCAGTCGAACGTGAAGCACGACGTCGTGTCGCGGCTCAAGGCGAGCATGAACAACATCCTCGCGCAGCTCGGCCGCGGTCTCGACTCGGCGAGCGATGAAGAGATGCAGGGGACGGATTTGCCGCCTGCGTTCTTCGACGAGACGCAGCGCACGGAGCGCGTCACGCAGCGCTTCGGACGTCATGAGCCGCTGCTCGCGTTCGTGCTGCGACTCGACGAAGCGATCGACCGCGCCGATCCCGCGATGACGCCGGACGAGCTGATCGCGTCGCCTGAAGTGCGCGACCTGCGGCTCGAGCCGTGGGAGGCCGCCGCGTATCAGAAGCTGATCGACCGTCGTCCGCCCGAGGCGGAAGAAGACACCGAGGAGTTGTGGCTGCTGTACGTGCGCGCGGCGGCGCTGCGATTGAAGGTCGACGAAGAAGCGACGATCATGGCCACCGCGATCGCGGCCGGCGTCCGCCCGGAGAACGAGCTCCTCGCACTCGCGAAACGCAGCCTCGACCTCGCGAAAGAATTCGACGTCGCGTTCGGCGACTTCCTGCAGGAAGCGGTCTACTACGCGAACCGCCGCATCCTCCATCAGTTGTATCGCTCGCGCTTCCGCTTGCTGCGCGGCTTCTCCGGCCTCTGGCTGATTTACGATCGGCAGAGTTAGTTGTTAAGGGACCGCCACCGTCCCGGTGGCTGTCGCGACGGCGTCCCGCCGTCGCTCGTCCGCCAGCGAGACGCTGCCGGAAACAGCCGGCGTGACGCCGGCGGTCCCATTACAATCGCGGCCGAAATGAAGATCTACCGCTACCTGCACCACGGCCGCATCGCAGAGTCGAACACTCTTCCGGATGGCGCGACGCTGCTCGCGCCGGTCGTGCCGCCGAAGATCGTCTGTGTGGGTCGCAACTACGCTGATCATGCGAAGGAGCTCGGCAATGAAGCGCCGAGCGAGCCGATCATCTTTCTGAAACCGACCAGCGCGTTGCTTGCGCCGGAGGGGACGATCGTGCGGCCGCCGCAGTCGTCGCTCGTGCATCACGAGGCGGAGTTGGCGATCGTCATCGGACGTGAGGCGAAGAACGTGAAGGCCGGCGACTGGCGCGACTACGTCCGCGGCTTCGCGTGCGCGAACGACGTCACGGCGCGCGACCTGCAACGCAAGGACGTGCAGTTCACGCGCGGCAAGAGCTTCGACACGTTCTGTCCGATCGGACCGCACATCGAAACCGAGCTCGATCCGTCCGACTTGCGCGTCGTCGCGCGCGTGAACGGCGAAGTGAAGCAGGACGGACGCACGTCGCAGATGATCTTCTCCTGCGCCGTGATGATCGAATTCATCACCAGCATCATGACCCTCGTTCCCGGCGACGTGATTCTGACTGGCACTCCCGCGGGCGTCGGCTCGCTCGAATCCGGCGATGTCGTCGAGATCGAGATCGAAGGGATCGGCGTGCTGCGGAATGCCGTTTCGTGAAGAGCTCCTGACGTTGTTTCCCGCGCTCACGCGCATCCCGCGCGGCGCATACGTCGTCGGCGGCGCGGTCCGCGATCTGCTCCTCGGCCGCGAGCCCGCCGACGTCGACATCGCGTGCATCAACCCGCTCGAAGCCGCGCAGTGCGTCCGCACCAAAGTGATCCGTCTCGGTGATGAAGAACATCTCAGCGCGTATCGCGTCGTGAAAGACGATCGCATCTACGACTTCGCCGCGCTCCTCGACGACAACATCCACTCCGACCTCGGCCGTCGCGACTTCACCGTCAACGCGATGGCCATCGATCTCGATCACGACACGCTCCTTGATCCGCACAGCGGCCAGCGCGATCTCGAGTCGCACGTCGTGCGCATGGTCGACGCATCGAACTTCGATGACGATCCGCTGCGCACGCTGAAAGGCGTGCGCATGGCCATTCGCTTCAAGTTCACGCTCGACGACGCGACGCGCGATGCGATCCGACAGCGCGCGCATCGCATCGCCGACATCGCGACGGAGCGTGTCACGTATGAGCTCGCGATCATCTTCTCGTCGCACGCGTTCCGTCGCGCGGTGAAGATGCTGCAAGACACGGGACTTGCGGAAGCCCTGCAACTGAAGCCGACACTCGCCGATGAGCGCGAGGAAGCGGGCGTCGGACTCGGCGCGGCGTACGCGTTGCTCGTCGACGATCCGAAGTCGTACGCGGAGCGGTGGAAGTGGAGCGATCACCTGCTGCACGAGGTGCAGGTGCTGCAGCGCCTGATCACGCATCACGATCGGATGGCGTTGTACGACGCCGGCGAGGCGATCGCGCTGCAGCTCCCGCCACTGCTGCGCGTCCTCGGCCGCGACGATCGCATCGATCTGCCCGACTTCGAGATCCGCGCGCTGCTCACCGGTCGCGAGATCGCGGAGTTGACGGGACTCGCGCCGGGTCGCGAGCTCGGACGCATCAAGCGCGCGTTGCTCGAAGCGCAGGTGCGTGGCGAGATCGCGACGCGCGAGGACGCGGCGCAGTTCGTTACTGCGTCAGCGTCACGTTGACCTCGCCGACGGTCACGTGTGCTTTCACGTTCGACGTGCCCGCCGCGTTGAAGAAGTGCGTGCGGCCCGGGAAGAGGCCTTCCTTCGAGACGAGCTGCGTGCCGAGGTTCGTGTTCACTTCGCCGATGCGGCAGGAGGCGTCGAGGGCGCGGACGCGCGAGCGCGGGATCTTGATGTTCACTTCGCCTGCGCGCAGATCGACGTCGACGTGGCCGAAGTCGCCCGCGACATCCACTGCGCCCGCGGACGTTTCGAATTTGACGTCGACGCCGGGCGGCAGATCGAGCTTGAGATCGATGCCGGTGAACTTGCGTGCGCGATACGAGTCGGCGTTCGGGCCGAACTTGCGCTTCACGACTGCTTCGCCGCCGCTCACGTAAATCTCGATCGACGTGTCGTTCACGACCTTCTGCGCCCAGGCGCGTTCGCGCTTGCCGTCGAAGTCGCGTGAGGCGATGCCGGCGACGGCGATGCGATCGGTCGCGCCGTTGCGGATCGTGAAGTTGCCGTGCGGGACGTCGATGACGACTCGGCGAACGGCGCCGCGTGCGACGGCGGATTGGAACTTGTGTTCGACGTCCGCGGCGAACGCGGAGGCGGTGAGGAGGAGTGAGGCCGCGAGGATGAGTGACTTCCGCATGTCTCTATCTACGTTTCAGCAACGTGTGGAGTTGCGAATTCAAAGCACAAAGCGAAAGGCCGGCTTACGCCGGCCCTTCGAGTACGACTCCCCAAAGATTCGGTGATGATCGCGTTATTTCTTCTTCGAAGCCTTCTTGCTGCTGCTCGCCTTCTTGGCCGAAGCTTTCGCGGCTTTTTTCGCTGCCATCAGTGACTCACCACCTTTCATGCCGTACGGGACCTCACGGTCGCGCTTCTTGGCATAACACGCCGGATTGCGCCGGCTAGCTTGATTCCGGGGGAGGTTGAGGGATTCGTTGAGAGACGGGTGCCGATGACCTGCGACGTGACTGAATCATGCATCCAGTTGGCGATCATCATTAGCTAATCGAAAAATAGGATCGTTAACTCATATTGTCAAGTATTTGTTTATCAAAATCGTAATTTTAGATCCGACGTTCCACGATGTTCCACGCATCGGCCGTTTTCTCCGCGCAGCGAAGCCACGAAAAATCGCGCGCACGCACGATTCCGCGCGCCGCGAGTTGCTCGCGCAGCGATGCATCACGCGCGATGCGCAGCATCGCATCGGCAAGTGAGCGCGCGTCGCGCGCGTCTGCATGCAGCGCGGCGTCGCCGGTGATCTCGACGAGTGCCGCTGCGTTCGACGTGATCACCGCGCATCCATGCGCCATCGCCTCGGCAGCGGGCAGTCCGAATCCTTCTTCGTGCGACGGCAGCACCAGCGCGAGCGACGTGCGATACAGCCGCGCGAGCTCGTCGTCGCTGACGAAGCCGCGCGCGTCGACGCCGTCGATGTGGGCGAAGCGCTCGAACGTCGCACCCGCGAGTGTGAGCGTCGCGTCAGCAAGTTCGCGTCGCACGAGCGCGAACGCGGCGACGAGCGTCTCGACGTTCTTGTGCGGCTTGTCGTTGCCGATGAAGAGGTATCGGTTGGCAGTTGGCAGTTGGCGGTTGGCGGTTTGTTGCTCGACGCCGTTGTACGTGACGATGATCTTTTGTGGGTCGCAGCCGAACTTGATGAGGTCTTGCTCTACCGCGTGAGAGACGGTGAGGACGCGCGACGCGTTTTTGATCGCGCGGCGGATCATCGTCTTCGCGTAGAGCGGCGCGATCGGATTGCGCATCGGCTGATGCAGATGGATGAGGTCGTGAATCGTGACGACGAGCGGGATCGACGTGACCGGCGTGACGTAGTGCGGCGCGTGGAAGACGTCGAGGCCCGCGCGCTTTGCGGCGCGGCCGACGAGGAACGGTTCGCGAATCGAGTAGTGAGGCGCGTCGAGCTCGATGTGCTCGATGCCTTCGGGCACCGGCGCGTTGCGCGGCGCGAACGCGACGACTTCGAGATCGGCGCGCCGTAAGTCGACGATGCCGCGGAGCAAGCCGCGGATGTACGTGCCGATGCCGTAGTCCGCGATCTTCCGCGCGTCGATTCCTACGCGCATCGCACCGCCTCATCCAGCAGCCGCGTCATCGCCTCTGCACCGCGCTCCCAACCCCACGACTTCGCACGTTCCGGGCCGGCTGCGCGCAGCTCGCGACGCAAGCCTGCATTGCTCGAAACGCGTATCAGCGCGGCTCGCAACGCATCGCGATCGCCCGGCGGGACCAGCAACGCCGCCCCTTCCGCGAACTCCGGAATCGCGCCGGTGCGCGTCGCGATGACCGGTGCGCCGCACGCCATCGCCTCGAGCGGTGGAATGCCGAAGCCTTCGTAGCGCGACGGATAGATGAACGCGAGCGCACCGCGATACAGCGCGCGCAACTTCTCGCGCGTCACGTAGCCCGTGACTTCGACACCGTCCGGCAAGCGCATGCCCCAGCCGCGATCGCCGCACAGCACGAGTCGCGGTCGCGGCGTG
>DASVNL010000176.1:0-13504 GCA_036383875.1 Thermoanaerobaculia bacterium | reverse complement strand
ATGATCCAAAGTCGGTTCGCGATCGTCAGGCAGTTCATCTCGTCGGCGAGCACGCTGTCGCGGGCGTGTTGTGGGATCGCGGACAGAGCCTCGAGCCATTGGTCGACATCAGCCTCGGAACGGACGCCATAAATGCTCAGCTCGAGCGTGAGCCGCCACGTGGCGTCGAGAGAGGGCGGAAATGGGAGTCCTGCATAGCCTGTCGCGTTCGGGCGTAGCAGTCCCGCCTTCTGAACATACGAGAGCGCGCGCTCCGGCTTCCGCCATGCGTTCCACCGCGCTTCGTAGAACGCCGCAGCCGTCAGCGCCCAAGCCTCGCCTTGTCCTGCGGCGGCAACGAGGTGCTCAAGCTCGTCCTCGAGCGGGTCTGTCGGTCGTCCGTGCTTGCGACGTGCGCTGATGTGCGTGATGCGCATGACCAATCGCAGGTCGAGGGGCATGACGTCGGGCAGCGACGAAGCGGCCAGGACATCAAGTAGGGAAGGGTCGCTCACCCGTTTCTGCGACCGGAGTGTCTCGACGGAATGTAGGAAGACCGAGCCGGCCTTGCCGTACTCACGCGCAAGGAGAAGGAGCACGACGGCCTTGGCGGCGTCATGTTCCGTGATCTCTCTCCGAAAGAAGAGATGCTCCGCCGCAACGACGTAGACGCCGCGACTCGTCTCCGGAACGTTGATGTGGCCGAAGTCGGCGCGATCCGCCCAGGAGATAAGCTCGCGGAACGGTAGACGAATGACGTCAACGTCGAGCTCCGGCGGCGCCTCGGTCAGTTGACCGGATGGCACGAGTGGCGGAAGGAGCTCGTGCATCTCCGATTCGATCGCGTCGGTTCGACGGGCAAGCTCCTCGGTGGGGCGTCCTTCGCGAGCTGCGCGCGCGGCACGTGCGTAGTCATGCGCCAGTTCTGCGAGTGTTGCCTTCGCTCCGGCGTCGAGCGTGTTCGCCCGAGGGATGGATAGCTTCCAGCGTTTCTTCGTTCGTTCGAGTGGTTCACGGACGACCTGCCAATAAGCGGTCCTGGTTTTCTCGTCCACGAGGATGACCAGGACTGGGAGGGAGTGACCCAACCAGTACGGCAGATGTCGCGTTTCGCCGTAGAAGGTGAACGCGCTGCCTTTGGCCGGCTTGAGATACTTCTTCCCGGTCTTGATCTGAGCGGCCAGAAGATGCCCGGATGCCGTTCCTCGGTCATCCACTACCTCGATGTGCGCATCGACGCCGTAGTCGGTTCCCGATGCGTCCTGCCGCCGGAAGATCCACCCAAATACGGAGTTCACGATCTCATCGACGATCGCGACACCGGCGTTACCGATGCGGTCCGGGTCTCGAGTGCTCACGCGGCGATTC
Source organism: Thermoanaerobaculia bacterium (assembly GCA_036383875.1). GTDB lineage: Bacteria > Acidobacteriota > Thermoanaerobaculia > Gp7-AA8 > Gp7-AA8 > QHVT01. The sequence continues at coordinate 12,157 of DASVNL010000176.1, read as the reverse complement.
TGCCACCGGCGGTCGGGTCGTATCGGGGCGTGAGTGCGAGAAAAGTTTTCAATTGACGTGCAACTCGAGCCTTTTCGCAAGCTCGATTGCATCAGTAGAGCAAGGAGTAACAAACAATGAGAAATGATGAAGTGGTTGTTGAGGTCACCACGGCTGGCGATCGGCTACGTCTGTTTAGAAAGAGCGGAGTCGTTCGCTGCAATGTCCGGGATCGTCGACTCTCGATGGAGTGGGACACCCGTTTCGACCTCCGAAAGGTTCTCGGCGGTACGGAGCGAACAGTCCTCGGCGATTTTTATGGGATCGATCCATCAAAGATCAGGTTCGTCGATGCACACGGCGAGGAAATCGACCTCTCAAAGTAGCTGGTGCCCACCATCCATAACATGCAGTCGGCGGTCGCCAGCTTGCGGCTTCTGCTTGCCACCGAAACGCACTTTCGGTGGCAAGCAGCGGCGCACCAAAAAAACTCGGTGGCAAGACGGTGGCAAACTAGCAGTTTTGGTGAACAAAAAAGCCCGCCTTTCGGCGGGCTAACTTCTTTGTTTTAAGTTGGTTGCGGGGACAGGATTTGAACCTGCGACCTTTGGGTTATGAGCCCAACGAGCTACCAGACTGCTCCACCCCGCGACACTTGGGAAAAACCGGGCTTGCTGCGAAGCGGGCGGATGATCTCACCCAGGGGCATTCGCGTCAAGGAACCTGCACAACCTTCCTCTCTTGATGTGTATTCCGTCGTGCGGGGTATGCTGGCGCGGATTTTTCTTGGCGGCGTTACCCGGATGAAATGCTTCAGGTCGGTCCTCGGTGCAGTCCTTCTCTTTCTCTTCGGTCTCGATGCCGCGGCGGGCGTGTTGCCGGGCTTTCGCGTCGAGACCATCGGGCGCGCGGATGGCTTCGTGAGCTCCGTCGTCGCCGACTCGCGCGGGTTCGTTTACTTCACGACGACCGATGGCTGGATTCATCGCGTCGTCGACGGCGGACAATCGGTTCGCGTTCTCGCCGTGCCGACCAAGTCTGGCGGCAACGGCGGACTTCTCGGCATGGCGCTGCTGGATGATCGAAGCGCCGTCGTGCACTACACCACGTGGTCCGGCGAGAAAGTCCTCGACGACGTCATCGCCAAAGTTGATCTGATCAACGGCACGCGCGCGCAGTTGAAAGCATTCGCGGGCGACGTCGAAGTGCGCGAGCGTGGCGTGTCCGACGAACATCACGGCGGCAATCCGACCATCGGTGCGGACGGCATGGTCTTCGTCGGCATCGGCGAATACGCGGGACGCACCATCGCGCAGAAACCGGAGTGGAACGGCGGGAAGATCTGGCGCATCGATCCGCGTACCGGCGACGCCACGCAGTGGGCCATCGGCATGCGCAATCCGTACGACCTCGCGTGGGATCCCGAGCTCGAGAAGATCGTCGTCGGCGACAACGGACCGGATGCGGGCGACGAAATCCATGTCGTCGGCGAAGGTTCGAATTGCGGATGGCCGCTCACGTTCGGACACGAGCCGCAAGTCGAAGGCACCACTGCGCCGGTCTTCACGTTCGACCACACCGTCGCGCCGACCGGACTCGCGCGCCTCAGCGGCGCGAATGCGATGCTGAGCAAGGGCTACCTTCTCGGCGCGTTCGTCACGCGGTCGATCTACTACTTCCCCGACTTTACGAAACAGCCGGCGGCCATCGTCGACGCGTTTCCTGAGTTCGTCATCGACGTCACACAGGCCAGCGACGGCGCGATCTACTTCGCGACCTCGAACGGCGCGTCGAGCTCGATTCATCGTCTCGATGTCCCGCCGCGCGGCGACTGCAACGGCGACGGCGTGACGGACTGGCGCGACATCCTTTCTCTGATGATGGAAGTCGGCGACGGCGACTCGCACGCGAAGATCGAGGCGCAGGACGGCATGTTTGCGGGATCGTGGGGCTGCGACGCGAATGGCGACAACCTCATCAATGCCGCGGATCAGGACGCTTTGCTCGACCTCATCAGTACGCGGCGCCGCGTTGTGCGTCACTAAAGACGCATCGTCCTCCCAACCGGTCAACTAAACGGTTTTCTCCCTTCGACTTAGGACGCGAACCCGGCATCAACGCTGCAATTGGGAGTCGTGGTTATTCGAAGGAGAAAACGCCATGAATCGATCCGCTTTTCTCGCTCGCCCGATGCTGGCTCTGATGCTCACGGTTTCACTCGTGGCTGGAGTCGCCGAGGCGCAGACGAAGGTGAATCCGGGCTGGAACATGTTCAGCCCGCAGCAGGATGTTGAAATCGGACAGCAGTCGGCAGTGCAGGCAGAGCAGCAGATGCCCATCCTGCGCGACGCCGAAGTCGATGCGTACGTCAATCGCATCGGTCAGAAACTCGCAGCGAACGCAGGCGGTCCTCAGTTCCAGTACCGCTTCCGCGTCATCAACGCCTCGGACATCAACGCATTCGCGTTGCCTGGCGGCTACATCTACCTCAACCGCGGCATTCTCGAGAACGCGCAGAACGAAGGCGAAGTCGCCGGCGTCATCGCGCACGAGATTGCGCACACCGCGCTGCGTCACGGCACGCATCAGGCCTCGAAGGCCTACGCGGCGCAGGCAGGCTTGCAGATTCTCGGCGGCCTCCTCGGCGGCAAAGTCGGCAACAACACGGCGCAGGTTCTGAACGCCGTCGGCGGCATCGGCCTCAACGCGCTCTTCCTGAAATTCAGCCGCGACCTCGAAACGCAGGCCGACGTGCGTGGCGCGCAGATCCTCGCCGCCAGCGGATACACGCCGGCGGACATGGTCAGCTTCTTCCGTCAGCTCGAGAAGGTCGACAAGTCGCGCAAAACGACGTGGACCTCTGACCATCCGGCGCCGCCCGATCGCATCGCGCGCATCGAGAAGGAGCGTCAGTTGTTGAAGGAACCGTCGACGCCGACGCAGAACGTGCAGCAGCTCGCGTCGATCAAGGGCGAGCTTCGCAGCTACGGCACCGCGCCGACCACCGCGCAGATCGCGCAGGGCGTTGCTTCAGGACAGTCGAATCCGCCGATGACCAGCAGCAGCGGCATCGGACGCGTGGAAGCGCCGTCGAGCAGTTGGCGCAAGTACACGAACCGCAGCGGCGCGTATGAGATCGCGTACCCGGCCAACTGGCGCGTGTACGAGAGCGGCGGCTTCGGCGTGACCATCGCACCGGAAGGTGGCGTGGGCAGCGTGCAGGGTCGCAATGAAGTTGTTTATGGACTGATCGTGAATCACTACGAGCCGTCGGGGAACGCGTCGCGCAACTCGCTTCGCAGCACCGGCAACGTGACGCTGCAGAGTGCGACGAACGATCTGATCTCGCAGGTGCAGCAGACCAGCCCGCACCTGCGTGTGATCAGCGGATCGACGCAGCAGCTCGCGGTCGACGGCAAGACGGCGCTCGCGGCGGGACTGCGCGGACGCAATCCGAATACGAATCTCGATGAACGAGTCACCATCGTGACGCGCTCGATGGGCGACGGACATCTGATCTACATGGTCTTCGTCACGCCGGAGAGCGACGCGCGAAACTACAGCGGCGTGTTGAACACGATCGTGAAGTCGGTGAACGTGGCCGAAGGGACGCGGCACTGATGAGGGGACGCAGCGGGCATGCGACGCGTGCCTGCTGCGTTATCATCGGCCCGGAGGACCTTCTTTATGTATGACGAAATGATTGTCGCGCCCATGCGGCAGGAGCTGACGCGGCTCGGAATTCAGGAAACGCGGACGGCTGCCGAAGTCGACGCGATCCTTGGTGAGAAAAAGGGGACGGTGCTGGTCGTCGTGAACTCCGTCTGTGGTTGCGCGGCGGGCATGGCCCGTCCGGCGGTCGCGATGGCGCTCGAGAACGAGACCCTTCCGGACAAGATGATCACCGTCTTCGCCGGCAACGATCGCGACGCCACGCAGCGTGCGCGCGAGTACTTCGTCGGCTTCCGCCCCTCGTCGCCGTCCATCGCGCTGATGAAGGACGGACAGGTCGTGAAGATGTTCGAGCGCTGGCAGATCGAAGGACGCCACGCGCACGACATCGCGGCCGAGCTGACCGCCGCGTTCAACGAGCACTGCGCGAAGACGATGGCCGTTCAGTAGTCGTTGTTTGAAACGCAGTTCCGAGACGGCGAGCGCGAGCTCGCCGTTTTCTGTTTGTACCGGCACCAAACCCGCAATCCGCCGCCGCATGACCGCATTCGAAGACCGCATTCGCCGAATGGTCCGTGAGGCGATGGGGGAGATTGGCCGCGACGAAAGTGAGATCGATGACGTCGTCGAGCCGCCCGGCGCAGACTACTGCGTGATCTCCTTCACGGATCCCGACTTGAAGCCGATCGAAGTCTCCAAGCCGCTGGGGGCGGGAGAGTCGCAGGAGCACGACGAGATTCTGAGAGCGCTGCAGTATCGCTTTCACACCTGACGTTTTGTCCGCCGTCGCGGCGGTTCGGCCGCGGCCTCTGCGACTGGCGCGTAGAACGAGCGGCCGCGAACGTTCTCGTCGACTTTGAGGCCGTGCAGCAGCGGCGGGAACGCGCGCTGTTCGCAGTCGACGCGTTCGCATAAACGGCACGTCGTGCCGATGGGGACGGCGGCTTCGAGATTGCCGAGGTCGTAGCCGTCGGCGTAGACGAGCTTGCGGGCGTCCTTGACGGGACAGCCGATGCCGACCGCCATCAACGCATCGCCCGATGCGTAGCCGTATGTCTTGCGAATCGTCCGCGCGACGCAAAAGTACGCCGTGCCGTCCGGCATCTTCGAGAACTGCGTGCGAATGCGGCCGGGCGTGAGAAACGCGGCATGCACATCCCAGCGCGGACATGATCCGGAGAAGCGCGCGAAGCGAATGCCCGTGCCGCTGAAACGCTTTGAGATGTTGCCCGCGATGTCGACGCGCACGAAGTGAAACGACACGCCGTTCGCGCCCGGACGTCGCAGCGTGGTGAGGCGATGGCAGACCTGTTCCCAACTCGCCGTGTAGTGATGCTGCAGCAGCTCGATGTCGTAACGCACTTCCTCGGCGAGGCGGAAGAAGTCGTCGTACGGCATCAGCAGCGCGGCGGCAAAGTAGTTCGCGCACGCGACGCGACACAGCTTCACCGACTCCGCGGTCGTCAGATTTTTTTCGGAGCGCGCGATGATCGCGTCGATCGCACCGGCGCCGGCGAGCAGTCCGAGTTGATGCGCCACCTGGAACTGCCTGCTCCACGGCGGCAGCACCTCGGACAAATGCAACGTCCGCGTGGCCGGATCGTAGCGGCGGATGAATCCGCGATCGCGACTCACCGGTGTCAACGCGACTTCGACGTTGTACTGCGTGCGCAGATATCCGACCAGCGTGCGATACGGATCCGAGCGATCGAGCGTCGCGCGTCGCGCGGTCTCCTCGGCCGCGGCTTCGAGCTCGGGGAAGTAGTTGAGATTCTCTTGGATGACATCCGACGACTCTTCACTCGGCAGGTGCGATGGATCGACGCCGTGAAACGCGCGGCCGTCGTAGAGCTGCGATGCGAGATCGCGCATCGACTGGACGCTGTTCTTATACGCGTGAAACAGCGCGATCACCGCGCGCGCCGCGGCCGGACTCTCGACCAGCTCGCGCACGTCGTTCGTCGTCACGCCGTGTTCTTCGAGCACGGGATCGGCGAACACTTCCTGTAATGAATCCGCGAGTCGCGCGTGCGAGTCATCCGCGAACGCCTGCAGGTCGACGTGGAACACCTGCGCGAGTTTCACGAGCAGGTGCGCGGGCAGCGGACGCTGATTGTGCTCGATGAGATTGAGGTAGCTGCCGGAGACGCCGAGCTTTTCCGCGAGCTGCGTTTGCGTGAGCTGTTCGCGGCGCCGCATTGCGCGGACTTTGGCACCGAGCTTGAGTTGAGTCGTCATGGTGCGCCTCCCGTCGGCGGTAGTGCGACTTGCACATTTACAGTCGTTGACAGCTTTACACGTCGTTCTTTACAAGCCTTCACAGCCTAACTGCCACAATGCGCGCTTCTTATTGACCTGGCAGATTCTGTGCTCCACATTTTACACATGACGGAGTTCGCAGTAATCACCACCGACATCGACGTGCGCAGCGAAGTGCGCCCCGAGTGGGAGACGATCCTTTCGGACGAAGCCCTCGGCTTTGTCGCGATGCTGCACAAAGAGTTCAATCCGCGCCGCCTCGAATTACTCGCGGCGCGTGAGGCGCGCAAAGAGCGCATCGACGCGGGCGAGCTTCCGGACTTTCTGCCGGAGACGAAGGACGTGCGCGAGCACGACTGGACCGTCGCGCCGATTCCGCACGATCTGCTTGATCGTCGCGTCGAGATCACCGGACCCGTCGATCGCAAGATGATCATCAACGCGCTGAACTCCGGCGCGAACGTGTTCATGGCGGACTTCGAAGATGCGAACTCGCCGACGTGGGAGAACTGCATCGCCGGCCAGCTCAATCTGCACGACGCCGTGCGCCGCACGATCACATTCGACAGCGGCACGAAGAGCTACAAACTGAATGACAAGACCGCGACACTGCTCGTGCGTCCGCGCGGCTGGCACCTCGTCGACGAACACGTAACGATCGACGGCGAGCCGGTGAGCGCAAGTCTCTTCGACTTCGCGCTCTACTTTTTTCACAACGCGCAGGAACTCCTCGCACGCGGCAGCGGTCCATACTTTTACCTGCCGAAGATGGAGAGCCATCTCGAGGCGCGTCTGTGGAACGACGTGTTCGTTCGCGCGCAGACGGAGCTCGGCGTGCCGGTCGGATCGATTCGCGCGACGGTGCTGATCGAAACGATTCTCGCCGCGTTCGAAATGCACGAGATTCTCTGGGAGCTGCGCGATCACAGCGCCGGTCTCAATTGCGGCCGCTGGGATTACATCTTCTCCTTCATCAAGAAATTCAGAGCGCGCCACGACTTCATCGTCCCGGACCGCGCGACGGTGTCGATGGACAAGGCGTTCCTCGCCGCCTACGTCGACCTTCTGATTCAAACCTGCCATCGCCGCGGCATTCACGCGATGGGCGGTATGGCCGCGCAGATCCCGATCAAAGACGACGCGGAAGCGAACGACGCCGCGACGAAGAAAGTCGAGGCGGACAAGTTGCGCGAAGTGCGCGCCGGACATGACGGCACGTGGGTCGCGCATCCCGGACTGGTGAATGTCGCGAAGAACATCTTCGACGCGCACATGTCCGGTCCGAATCAAATCGACAAGAAGCGCGAAGACGTGTCGATCACGCGCGACGATCTGCTTCGTCTGCCGGAAGGCGACGTGACGGAGAAGGGGATTCGCCACAACATCAACGTCGGCATCCTCTACGTCGAAGCGTGGCTCGGCGGCAGCGGCGCGGTGCCGCTGTACAACCTGATGGAAGACGCCGCGACCGCGGAGATTTCGCGCACGCAGCTTTGGCAATGGCTGCATCACGGCAAGCTCGATCGCGCGACGTACGACCGCATTCGCGACGAAGAGCTGACGTCGATTCGCGAGAAGGGCAACGTCCCGCATCTCGACGTCGCCGCGCGCATCTTCGACGAGTTGATCGTCGCCGATGAATTAGCAGATTTCCTGACGCTCCCGGCGTACGCGGAGCTGTTGAAGATTGAAAGTGGAGCGGCGGGCTCTTAGCCCGCCGAACGAGAAATCACGGAAGCCGGCGGGCTAAGTGCCCGCCGCTCCACCCGAAACGACAGAGAGGCACAGATGGCGAAGTTGAAAGAAGCACGCGACCCCAACGTGATCGAACGAGACTGGGAATCGAACCCGCGCTGGAACGGCGTCACGCGCGATTACACGGCCGAGGATGTACTGCGGCTGCGCGGGTCGATCGACATCCGCTACACGCTCGCTGAAATGGGTGCCGAGCGTCTGTGGGATCTTCTCAACACCGAACCCTTCGTAAACGCCCTCGGCGCACTGACCGGCAACCAGGCCGTCCAGCAGGTGCGCGCGGGTCTCAAAGCGATTTATCTCAGCGGCTGGCAGGTCGCGGCGGACGCGAATCTCGCGGGCCACATGTATCCCGATCAGAGTCTCTATCCGTCGAACTCCGTGCCGCAGGTCGTGAAGCGCATCAATCAGGCCTTGCAGCGCGCGGATCAGATCGACCACATGGAAGGCCGCTCCGGAACGCACTGGTTCGCGCCGATCATCGCCGACGCCGAAGCAGGGTTCGGCGGCGCGCTGAACGCGTACGAGTTGATGAAGATGATGATCGAAGCCGGCGCAGGCGCCGTGCACTTCGAAGATCAACTCGCCTCCGAAAAGAAATGCGGCCACCTCGGCGGCAAGGTCCTCGTCCCGGTCTCGCAGTTCATTCGCACGCTCAACGCGGCGCGACTGGCCGCGGACGTGATGGGCGTCGGCACGCTGGTCATCGCGCGCACCGACGCACACTCGGCGTCGCTGCTCACGAGCGACGTCGACGAGCGCGATCGCGAGTTCCTCACCGGCGAGCGCACGGCCGAGGGATTCTTCCGAATCAAGAGTGGTCTCGACATCGCGATTGCGCGCGCGATTGCGTATGCGCCGTACGCGGATGTGTTGTGGTGCGAAACGTCGACGCCGGACATTGAAGAGGCGCGCGAGTTCGCGGAAGGCGTGCACGCGAAGTATCCGGGCAAGCTGCTCGCGTACAACTGCTCGCCGTCGTTCAACTGGGCGAAGAAGCTCGACGCGCAGCAGATCGCGAGCTTCCAGCGCGAGCTCGGCGCGATGGGCTACAAGTTCCAGTTCGTCACGCTGGCCGGATTCCACGCGCTGAACTTCTCGATGTTCGAGCTCGCGCGGCAGTATCGCGACGAGGGGATGGCGGCGTACTCGCGCATGCAGCAGGCCGAGTTCGCGGCGGAGGAGCACGGGTACACGGCGACGCGCCATCAGCGCGAAGTCGGCACGGGCTACTTCGATGAGGTCGCCAAAGTGATCAGCAGCGGCGAGTCGTCGACGACGGCGCTCGCGGACTCCACCGAGGCAGCACAGTTTTGAGGAGCGCCAGCATGGAAGACATCCGCACGTATCGCGACGACGCCAACGACTTCACGATTCCGGACGACGAGCGCGCCGAGTGGGTGGCGTCGTCGGAAGGCGAGCCGCCGTTCCACATTCCGCGCGATTGACCTGAAATAACGCCTTGCGCATGCGCCGTTCCGTTCGGCGCATGCGCAAGCTCATCGCCGTTTTCGCACTCCTCGCCCTCCCTCTGTTTGCCGAGAAGCCGACCACGCCGCCGGCGGAGTTGAAGACTCCTCCTGCCGAGGCCGAGCGTCTCGAGAACGGTCTGATCACGATGAAGCTCGCCGACGGTACCGGTACGGTGAAGCTCACGGCGAACGACTTCGCGCGCATGCGCTACACGGTCTGGAAGTCCGACGGCAAGCTCGTGCAGCACGTCGAGGCGCCGCAGTCCGTGATGCTTCCGGTGTCGAAGATGATCCCGGGCTGGGGCCAGGCCGCGCAGATGATGGTCGTCGGCGAGAAGCGTCGCGTGTGGGTGCCCGCGTCGCTGTCGGGCGGCAAGCTGCAGGGCGAGGACATGATGATGATCGACACGGAGCTCGTCGAGATCGTCGACCCGCCGACGAAGGCCCCGGCCGACGTCGCCGCGCCGCCGGACGATGCGGAGATGAGCCCGACCGGTCTGCGCTCCAAAGTGCTGCGCGAGGGCACGGGCATCGTGCATCCGAATCGCCGCAGCCGCGTCACCGTGCACTACACCGGCTGGACCACTGACGGCCAGATGTTCGACAGCTCCGTCCTGCGCGGTGCGACGTCGACGTTCGGTCTGGATGAAGTGATCAAGGGCTGGACGGAAGGTGTGGCGATGATGGTGGTGGGCGAGAAGCGCCGCTTCTGGATTCCGTCGAATCTCGCGTACGGTCACGAGCGCGGGAAGCCGCAGGGGATGCTGGTCTTCGATATCGAGTTGATCGCAATCAACTGACCTGTGTCATCCCGTGCGTCAGCACGGGATCTCCTGCGGAAGGCAACCAACGTGGGGGATCCCGCGCTGAAGCGCGGGATGACACGACGGCGCGCACCCGGCCGTGCCGGGGGCCCGTGCCGTCGTTCGCGGCACGGGCGACACATCTTGCTGAACGCGCTGTCTGTGTCGCTGCCCACGCCGGGAAGTCGTGGGTGCCCTTTCGACAGCGCGCGGCTTGTTCGTGTATCTGGGTTACTGCACCTCCTTTGCTTTTTCGATTAACGCCACCAGTTCCGCGCGCGTGCCGTCGAGGTCCTCGCCGCGCGCGATCTTCGCGAGCGAGAGGGCGTCGTCCCACGTGGCGGTGCCGGCGTGCGGCGATTTGCGGAGAAGCATTCCGAGCTGCGCGACCGCCGCTGTGAACTGAAAGTCGCGTGACGCCTCGCTCGCGTTGATGCCGCGATCGACGATGGACGTCGTCATGAGCGTGCTGCGCCAGGCGCGCGGCAATTTGTAGCGAAGCCGCAGCGTCGCGATCTCGCCCTGCGCTTCGGCGCGCGGCTCGATCTCGTACAGCGCGGTCACCGAGTGACCGGCGCCGAGCTCGCCGGCGTCCTTTGCGTCGTCGTCGAAGTCTTCGTTCGCGAGCGCGCGATTCTCGTAGCCGATCTGGCGGTACGACGCGACTTTCGCGGGATCGAACACGACCTGCACCTTCACGTCCTTCGCGATCGTCACGAGCGTTCCGGTGAGCTCCTGGCCGAAGACCTTCTTCGCTTCCTGCAGCGTATCGAGCACGGCGTAGTTGCCGTTCCCTTTGTCGGCGAGCATTTCCATCAGCGTGTCGTTGGGGTCGTCGCCGACGCCGAGGAGGGAAAGGTCGATGCCCGAGTTGCGCTTCTTTGCGATCAGCTTCTGCATCTCGTCGACGTCGGACACGCCGACGTTGAAGTCGCCGTCCGTCGCGAGGATCACGCGGTTGTTGCCGTGCTCCACGAACGCGTCCTTCGCGACCTGATACGCGAGCTGGATTCCCGCCTCGCCTGCCGTCGAGCCTTCGGCGCCCAACGCATCGATCGCGGCACGAATCGCATCCTTGTTCGCGCCTGACGTCGAGGGCAGGACGAGACCCGCTTCTCCCGCATAGGTCACGATCGCGACGCGGTCTTCGGCGCGCAACTCGTCGACGAGCACGTGAAACGCCTGCTGGAGAAGCGGAAGACGATCGGGTTCATCCATCGAGCCCGAGACGTCGATGAGGAACACGAGATTGTTCGGCGCCATGCGCCACTGCTCGAGATTGCGGCCCTGCACGCCGATGCGCACGAGGCGGTGCTTCGCGTTCCAGGGGCACGACGCGACTTCGCTGATCACCGCGAACGGATCTTTGCCTTCCGGCTGCGGATAGTCGTACGCGAAGTAATTGATCATCTCCTCGATGCGCACCGCATCTTCGGGCGGTTGCTCGCCGTTGGTGAGATGGCGGCGGATGTTCGCGTACGACGCGCGATCGACGTCGATCGCGAACGTCGTGGTCTTTTCTTTGGTCGTGTCGACGAAGCCGTGATCTTCGAAGTGCCTGTAGTTCGCGGGAGGGTGGTAGAGCTCTTCGGCCGTGACGGTGATGGCTTCGCTGATCGCGGCCATCGTGAGTGTGAAATCGACGCTGAGCGGCTTTTCGTCGTGCAGGTTGATGGCCGTGCGGATGGTGTTGAAGCCTTCGAGCGAGGCGGTCACGGTGTAGCAGCCGGGCGCGAGTCCGCGCATCAGCCACTTTCCCTGCGCGTCCGTGATCTCCGTGCGCGCCGGCTGTCCCGGTGCCGTGAGTGTGACCGTCACGCCGGGGAGAGGACCGGAGACGTCGGTGACGACACCGCCGACCACGCATTGCAGCGCGGCGAACGCGGTGACGACGAGACTGAGGAACGCGACGAGCGTGAATACCCGTTTCATGCGAGGCCTCCTGGTGGAGGTCCTCTGTGCAGGCGGGCTGCCGTACCTGCCCGATCCGTAACTCACAGAAACGAAAAGGAATGAGTGAGTTCACGAACGCGCAACATCCAAAAAACCAGAAGAATGCGCGCCGGATTCGTGAATTTTTTTCAGTAGGGCATTTCGTGATCGTGCAGCCCGAAGTAATGACCGAGCTCGTGAATCACGGTGTCGCGAATCTCATGCACCGCGTCGTGGCGGTTGCGCGCGATGCGCAGAATCGGGCCGCGGAAAATCGCGATTTGA
>DASVNL010000175.1:0-4151 GCA_036383875.1 Thermoanaerobaculia bacterium | reverse complement strand
GCGGTCGGTCGTTTCCTGCAGGTTGTCCCAATGCTCGACGATCTGGCCGCCTTCGAAGCGGAAGATGTCGAAGCCGGTCTTCGGTCCGAAGAAGTCGTAGTCGGTGTGTGCGAAGACGAAGTCGCCGTCTTCGAACACGCGGACGGTGTTCACGCGCGCGGATCCTTTCGGCAACGCCTGCAGCAACGCACCGAAGCCGGCGAGTCCGTCGGCGGCGCCGAGGTTGTGCTGGATGTACTTGTTCGGATTGATGACTGCGACCGGTTTGGTCGCGCCGGTCTCGATGGCTTTCAGAAGGTCGACGACTTGTTGTTCACGGTTGGTCATGACGATGTCCTTTCATTTGAAACTACGATAGTTACGAATTGAGTCGCACGAAATGCCGAGGCTGCAGTCCGCGGCAAAGTCACTTCCTGGAGTTCACGTCGGTGAGGACGTCGGCGATGGTGGTGCGGCGCAGCGACTTCATGAGCGCGGCCGTGGCGTCGTCGAAGCGCGGCGTGAGGACGTCGACGATGCGGCTTCCGACGGGGCACTTCGGGTTGGGCTGCTGTGCGTGTCCCTCGAACAGCTTCTGCTCTTCGACGGCGGAGTAGACGTCGAGGAGCGTGATGCTCTTCGGCGTCCGCGCGAGTCGCGATCCGCCTGCCGTGCCGCGCACCGACGTCACCAGTCCGGCTTCGGCGAGTGAGCGGAGGAGCCGGCGGATCACGACCGGATTCGTGTTCACGCTCGACGCGATGTAGTCGGACGTTAGCGCGTTCTCCGCCTCATGCGCGAGGAGCGCGAGGATGTGTATGGCGGTTGCGAATCGAGAGCTGGTCACTTCGGCATACGTAACAGCCGTGGTTGCGAATGATTCCTGTGGCCACAAAAAAACCGGCGCCCTTGCGAGCGCCGGTTTTCGGGGGATGCGTGATGCGGAGCGTTACTTCAGCTTCATCGTCGGGTCGCCGAAGAGGATCCACGTGCGGCGGACGTCGCCGTTCGCGGTGGCCTGCTTCGCGCGGAGGATCGCGTCGCCGATGGTGACCGGTGTCGCGCCGAAGACCTGGCGGTTGAACTCGAGGTTCACGGCGATCTGACCGGAGGCGCCGCTGAGTGCGGAGGAGGCCCACACGCCGACTGCGCCGCCGTTCGGATTCTTCAGCAGCGCTTCCGCGAGGCTCTCGGTGAAGAGGTCGTGGTAGTAGCCGTTGAGGCAGTTCATCGCGACGACGAACGGCAGGCGATTGCCGTTGGTCAGCGTCGATGCGGCGTACGAGCTGAAGTAGCCGCTGCTCCAGAGCTCCACCGACCCGTGGCCGATGTAGTTCGTGAGCAGGGAGCCGTTGTTGAACGAGTTCACGATGTCGCCGCTGGCAGTGGGCGAGGCGGCGATGGAGATGCGCTGCTTGTTGAAGCCGGACGGGATGCCGGCCTCGATCGAGTCCGCCGCGGCGTCGAACGGATAGCCGTTCGCCCAGTCGGAGACGATCGTGACCTTCTGCGCCCAGGCGTCGGTCGGCGGCGCGTTGCGCGCGGTGAGCTTGGCGATCATCGCGTTTGCTTCTTCCGGCGTGCGGGCCGGGATGCGGCCGATGGCGATGGCCGGGATGCCGGTGCCGCTGAAGTCCGCGAACCAGTCATCGGATGCGGTCTTCATGTACGCCGTCGCGACGAGCTTGGTCGGGACGAAGTCGTAGCTGCCGAAGCCGAGGTAGTTGCGCGGATCGAAGCTGGCGTCGCCGAGGAGGATCGCGTACTTCGGTGCGGTCTTCCAGGAGCGCGTGCGCTGCAGGAAGTCGCGGATCGCCTGCGGCGAGTGGTGACCGTACGAGAACTCGTCGTAGACGTTCTGCACGTCGACGACGACCGTCGCGTAGCCCTGCGCGATGCGCGCGGACTTCAGCGCGTTCGCGGCGGTCATGAACGAGCGGTTCGTGAGGATCACGAGGTTCGCGCCGTTCGTCGTGGCGTTCCACGTCGACGGCTCGTTGTACGCGACCTGCGCCGGGGCGAGGACGCGGTTTTCGGCGAAGGCGAAGATCGTGCGCGTGCCGGTGCCGGTCGTCGCGAACTGCACCTGCTTGCTGCCGTCGGCGGCGTTCGTGACGTTGGCGTTGATGAAGGCCGGCGCGACCGGATCGGTCACGTCGAGGACGCGGATCGCGTCGGTGGTGAAGCCCTTGACCGTGACGGCCGTGCCGCCCGCGACCGCGAACGTCAGCGCGTCGTTGTCGGCGCGGAACGTGTGCTTGTACTCGAGCTTCAGCGACTCGAGCACGCTCACGTCTTCCCAGCCGTTCATGGCCGTGAGGGTGAGCGTGTTCTCGCCGAGGTTGAGGCGCGAGGCCGGGACGGTGAGCGTCGTCGTGTAGCGATCGAGATTGCGGAAGCGGATCAGCGGGAACTTGTAGCCGTTGAGGTCAGCCTCGACCACGTGCTCCATGTTCTCCGCGCCGCCCTGCAGCACGAGCTCGAGCTTCGCGCTGCCGCTGGCGTCGAGGTTCGTGACGGTGATGCCCTGCGTGACCGGCCAGGTCGTGATGACCGGACCGAAGAAGTTCTCGCGGTCGCCGTTGTTCGTCAGCGCGGTGAAGAACACCGTGCGCTCGGTGCGCGAGAAGTTCGTGGCGAAGCTGTTCGGAGCGGGTGAGCCGCTGGCGCCCTTCGCGCCGACCGACTTCACGCGCAGGCCGGAGCCGCGCTTCACGGTGATGTAGTACACGCGGCCGCCGGTGCTGGTCGTATCGATGCCGCGGCCGAAGAACTCAATCGAGTCATCCGCGTCGAACTTCGCTTCGTTCTTCGCGTTCACGTAGACCGGGACTTCGGTGCCTTCGGTGTAGACCGAGATGGCCTTGCCGTTCGAGCCCGGATCGTAGCCGGCGGCGAGGAGCTGGCTCTTCTTCACGCGGTACCAGCCCGGCGTCGTGACGATGACCTTCACCGCCTGCACGCCTGCGAGGTTCCACTGTTCGGTGAGCTGCGCCTGCGTCGGTGCGGCCGGTGCCGGAACGTCGACGCCCATGCCCGCGGCGGTCGTGAAGATGCCGCCGACGGAACCGACGGTCGGATCCGGATCGGTGATCACCGTCTCGTCTTCATCCGCGACGCTGTGCGGCGAGACCGGGCCGTTCATCGTGCGGGTGCCGTCGAGATCGACGTCTTCGATGTAGTACTGCACGAAGCCGGACGGCGCCTTGCGATCGACGAAGCGATAGCTGCGCGGACCGTTCGTGTGGCGTCCGGTCATGAAGGCCGAGCCGGTGATGATGTGCTGGTTGAGCTTCTCGCGTGCGCCGCCCGCGACCTGACGATAGACGTGGAAGCCGAGGTTGTCGGTTTCGGACGTCGTCTGCCAGGTGAGCGTCACGCCTTTCTTGTTCTGCGCCGCGTCGATGGTGGCCATCTCGACCTGCGTCGGGCTGACACCCATCACGAAGAGGTAGTCCTCGACTTCACCGCTCATGCGATTGAACAGCGAGTCGAACGCGGAGCCGGTGCTCGCGACGATCTGCGGACGCGACGGATAGATGCGGAAGCGTCCGAAGAAGTCGGTGAGGCCGTTCGGGATCGTGCCCGGGACATAGAAGTAGAGACCGTTCGTGCCGGCGACGACTGCCTGATCGAGGATCAACTCGTCGGTGTCGTCGAAGTCGCCGTCGCCGTTGAAGTCGATCCAGCCTGCGACCCAGCCTGCGGTCGAGGCGTTGATGTTGATGTACGCGATGCTGCCGTTGCCGTCGGCGCCGGTGCCGAAGACGGTCGAGACCATGGTGACGCCGTCGTCGTTGCCGTCGAGCGAAGCGGTGGAGCTCGGGCGTCCGTCCGTCTCGGTGGTGATTCCGCCCATGCGGATCGAGCTGCCGGTGACGAGATGCTGCGCGCCGCTGTTGGTGAGCAGCGTGTTCGCGTAGCCGGTCGGGAGATCGCCGAAGTCGTAGGCGATGAGACCGCCCAGCGTGCCGTCGAACGCCCAGTCGAGATCGCGGATGTTGTCGTCGGTGTCGCCGCCCATGCTCAGGGCCTGGCGGCCGAGAATCGTGACGGTGTTGCCGTTGTACGTCGTCGTGCCTTCGTAGAGCTGGCGCTTCAGCACGTTCGCGTCTTCGACGCTCGAGTTCGCGTTCGTCGTCGTGAGACGCAGGTTCTGCGTGTCGTTGACG
>DASVNL010000174.1:0-3577 GCA_036383875.1 Thermoanaerobaculia bacterium | reverse complement strand
GACCGCGAACGACGGCGGTGTCGCGATCACCGACTCGTCGCGCAGATGACGCGTGACATCGGCGGCGAGCTCGCCCGACGATGCGTAGCGCGTGTCGCGTTCGCGTCCGATCGCCTTCAGCGCGATCCACGCGAGATCGCCCGCGAGCACGCGATCGAGCGACATCTCGGTCTCGCGACGCGCTTCCGCGATCGCTTCGCGTTTCGAGATCGTGAGTGTGCGGAACGTCGCGCGCGGCGCGATCGGATCATTCTCCGCGACGGCGCGCATCATCGTGGAGAACGGCACGCCTTCGCTTTCGTATGGCCGCACGCCGGTGAGCAGTTCGTACAGCAACACGCCGAGCGAATACACATCCGTCCGCGTGTCGAGATCATCTCCATTCCACGCCTCGGGACTCATGTAGCCCGGCGTGCCGATCGCCGCGCCGCGCGTACGAAAGTTTGTGTCCGCGAGCGGATCGTCGAGCAGCTTCGCGACGCCGAAGTCGATGACCTTCGCCGTCGGCTTCCCTTCGACGTCGACGACGAGCACGTTCGACGGTTTCAGGTCGCGATGAATGAGTCCCTTCTGATGCGCGTGCTGTACGCCGCGACAGACGTCGATGAAGCTCTCCATCCGCTCGCGAATCGTGAGTCGATGTTCGTCGCAGTACGTCGTGAGCGGCACGCCGTCGACGAGCTCCATCACGAAGAACGGGAATTCGGCTCGTCCTGCTGCGCGAGGAACACGCTGCCCATGCCGCCTTCGCCGAGGAGCCGGATCAGGCGAAATCCGCCGACGCGGCGGCCGGCGATCGAATCGCTTTGTGACCCGACGCCGTACGGCGGGGTCAGGCCGAAGATGGTCATGGTGACTGCGGCCGATTCTACGGCCGATCGCGACTACGCGCGCACGGCTACGCCGATCGGCGGCTCGCGACGCGCGACCTCTTTCACGCGCGCGCGTCTGCGCGTCGAAACGCGCACGAGCCAGAAGAGCATCGCGCCGATCAGAATCACGTGCGGCACATAGAGAAGGTTCGTGGAGCGAACGGCCGCGGAGAACAGCTTCGCCTGTCCGGGATAGAACGACATCGTCGCGATCAAGAGCGCGAGGCACATGCGCCAGAGGTGTCGCGCGATGCGATGTCCGCCGGCCAGACTTCCGCGGATGAGCATGCGCACGTCGGACGTCGCGCAGAGCATCGCGATCGTGCCGAAGACGAAGTAGATCGCGGCGGGCATGCGGTCTTTCGTGCCGGTCGCGCTGTTCGCGGCTTCGAATCCGTACGCAAGGCCGGCCGCGCCGACGACGAAGATGAAGAGCAGTGCGCCGAGGTCGAAGCGTCCGGGTTTCGGATCGCGGCGTTTTGCGGCCCACCACGCGGTCGAGACGAGATAGAACGTGAGCATCGCCACGACGAGATTTAATTTGTTCGGCCGCAGAAACTCCGCGACCCACGCCGCGCTCAGCGTCATGCTGATCATCGAGACGAAGAACACCGTGCCGGCCGCGCCGTGCCAGCGCGAGCCTTTGCGAAACGCCATGGCCATGTACCCCGACAGCAAGCCGACAATGGCGCTGCAGATGTGAATCAGAAGGATGGGCGACATCTTCGTGTCTCCTGTGATTGAGCTAGTTCGGCTCGCGATTGCGGCGCAATCGCACGGCGGCGGCGATGAATGCCGCGGCGAAAATCAATCCGAGCCAGAGGCCCGGACTGGTGAGGAAATTCAACGGTGTGAGCTGCGTGAGTCGCGTAATCGGGCCGCGCGTCGCATTGACCTCGAACGCCTCGGACATCGCGCCTAGCACGCGATATCGCAGAAAGTGTCCGAATCGCGACGAGCCGAACGCCATGCGCTCGGTGACGACGATTGCGAAGAACGGTACGAACGCCCAGAGAAACGTCGCGCGTCGCGCCCACGCCGAGACCATGAGCAACCAGCCGTAAATCGGCGAAAACCACAATACGTGCACAGTCAGGCCGTAAAGCATGACCAGCGACATCTGCACGAACGGCAATTTCAACCACAATGGCGCGGGATTCACGCCGCGTCCTGCAAGCACGACGTTGCTCATGAGGAACAGAATCAATTGCGCGATCAGGATGATCACGTAGCCAAAGACCGGGATTACGGCGAGCGGCACGAGCGCCTTCGCAAGCACAGTCGTGCGATCGGACACCGGCAGCGATTTCCAGAACAGCAGGCTGCGATCGCGACGCTCGCCATTGAGCGCGTCGAGACAATAGAAAATGCCGACGACAAAGCCCGTCAGCATCACGACGGACGCGATCATGCTGTACGGAATCGCGACCACGACACGTTGTCGCGCGGGCTCGAGCGCCGAGAGCGTTTGGATCGTGCGCGGCAATTTCAGCATCGTGTTGATCAGCGTCCCGAACAACGCGAGCGCCGCGACGGCGAGCGGCACGATGTAGATCGAGCGGTTCTCCCACAATTCGCGTCGCACGGACCAGTACAGTGGGTTCATCGCGCACTCCCCATTACGGCCACGAATAAATCGGCGATGCTCGGCGTACGGACTTCGCCGAGCGCGGCGAGCTCGGTGCGATCGACACCGTCGAACAACAGAATGCTGCGACCGAAGACCTGCCGTTCGTGAATCGGCCGCAATGCCTGCGCCGCGGCGACGCGATCCGGATTCACCATTACTTCGAGGTATCGCGTTTCAAATTCATCCATGCTGCTGCTGAGCGCAATGCGGCCGCGATCGATGAACATGAAATCGGTGAGGACGTCCTGGATTTCTTCGACCTGATGCGTCGTCACGACGATGGTGCGGCTGCGATCGAAGTAGTCGTTGAGCAGCGAGTCGTAGAACTGCTTGCGATACAGGATGTCGAGTCCGATGGTCGGCTCGTCGAGGACGAGGAGCTTCGCGTCGATGGCCATGATCAGCGCGAGATGAAGTTGCGTGACCATGCCCTTCGACAACTCGCGGACCTTGCTGGTGCGCTTGATGTCGGTCTTCCCGAGGAAGGCATCGGCCTTCGCGCGATCGAATCGTGGATGCACGCCGCCGACGTAGTCGAGAACTTGCGACACGCGAATCCAACGCGGCAGCACGGCGACGTCCGCGATGAACGCGACGTCGGCCATCAGCAGGTCGCGCTCGGTCCACGGATCGCGTCCGAGAACGCGCAACTCGCCTTGATACGGCGTGAGTCCGAGGATCGCGTGCAGGGCCGTGCTCTTGCCCGCGCCGTTGGGACCGATCAGGCCGAGGATGCGGCCTTCTTCGACGTCGAGATCGATTCCGTCCAGCGCGATCGTGCTGCCAAAGGATTTGCGGAGGCCGCGCGCTTCGATGCAGGTCATGAGTTCAACGCTCCTCCTCGTTCGACTCGAGCAGCTCCTCGACCGTCAGGCCGAGGCGCTGAATCGTGGCGCGCATCCGCGGCCAGTGCTCCTCGAGGAACTTCTGCCGCTCGCCGCGCATCAGCAGTTCCCGCGCGCCCTCGCTGACGAACATCCCCCGCCCGCGCCGCGCCTCGACCATCTGCTCGGTGACGAGCTGCTGGTAGCTCTTCAGAACCGTGAGCGGATTGACCCGATACTCCGCCGCGACG
>DASVNL010000173.1:0-3107 GCA_036383875.1 Thermoanaerobaculia bacterium | reverse complement strand
CCCGCGTTCACGCTGTTCATGATCGGCGCGACCGCAGTCGTTCCGATCTTCGCGTTCGGCGCGCGATCGACACTCACGCTGCTCATCGTCGGACCGCTGGTCGGCTACTTCGCGCACGGCTACTTCTCGATGTTCGGCGCGATGCTCTCCGAGCTCTTCCCGACGCGCATCCGCGCGAGCGCACAAGGCTTCTGCTACAACTTCGGACGCCTCGTCTCCGCACTCGCGCCGTTCGCAATCGGCGTCGCGTCGAAGCAGTACGGTCTCGGGTTCGCGCTCGCGTGCGACGCCGTGTTCTTCGCGCTCGGCGCAGTGTTGATCTGGCTCCTCCCCGAAACGAAAGGCACCGAGCTGTGATCGATCTCAGCGCCGACCTCGGCGAAGGCTCGCCCGGCGAGCACGAGCTCTGGCCGCTCATCACCTCCGCGAACATCGCGTGCGGGGGTCACATCGGCGACGACGCATCGATGCGCGAGGCCGCGACGCTCGCGCTGCAACACGGCGTTCGCATGGGAGCCCATCCGTCGTATCCCGATCGCGAACACTTCGGCCGTCGCTCGCTCGACATCGCGCCGGATGTTTTGCGCGAGTCACTCATCGCGCAGATCACCGCGCTCGGCGCACACGCGCGCGTGGAACACGTGAAGCCGCACGGCGCGCTGTACAACGACGCGCATCGCAATCGCGCACTCGCGGACGTCATCGTCGACGCGATGCGCGCGATCGATCCGGCGATCGCACTCGTCGCACCCGATCACTCACAGATGGCCGCCGCCGCGCGCGACGCAGGCACGCGCGTGATTCGCGAAGCGTTCGCCGATCGTCGCTACGAGCCGGATGGCTCGCTGACGCCGCGCGCAATCGCAGGGTCCACGCTGACGATCGACGAAGCCGCCGCGCAAGCCGCATTGCTCGCACGCGAAGGTGTAGTCATCGCGCGCGACGGCTCACGCATCGCCATCGCGTTCGACACGATCTGCATTCACGCGGACATGGACGGCGCCGTCGCGCGCATGCACGCGATCCGCGCCGCGCTCGCGTAGAATTCGTCGTCGCGATGCCGATCGGAATCAGGACGGAATCGCTCCGCAAAGTCTTCGCGGAGGCGAAAGGAAAAGGCGAAGTCGTCGCGCTCGACGGACTCACACTCGAAGTGCGTCCCGGCGAGATCTTCGGACTGCTCGGACCGAACGGCGCGGGCAAGTCGACGACGGTGGGCGTGCTCACGACGCGCGTCCGTCCGACGGCGGGCCGCGCGTGGATCGGCGACTTCGACGTGTGGCAGAACAACGTCGGCGTGAAGCGTCTGATCGGCGTCGTGCCGCAACGTCCGAATCTCGACTTCGCGCTCACCGCGCGCGAGATCCTCACGTTTCACGGCGCGTACTTCGGGATCCGCTCGGAGGAACGCCGGCGTCGCGCGGATGAACTGCTCGAGCAATTCAAGCTCACCGATCGCGCGAATCAGAAGCCGCTGAACTTCAGCGGCGGGATGATGCAACGTCTGTCGATCGCGCGCGCGATGATGCATGAGCCGGCGGTGTTGTTCCTCGACGAGCCGAGCGCGGGACTCGATCCGCAGACGCGCATCCTTCTCACGGACATGATTCGCGAGTACAACGCGCGCGGCAACACGATCCTGCTCACCACGCACAACATGGAAGAAGCGGACGCGCTCTGTCATCGCCTCGCGATCGTCGATCACGGCAAGGTCATCGCCGTCGGCGCGCCGCATGAGCTCAAGCGCTCGATCCCCGGCGGCTACGTCGTGCGCGTGCAGCTCAGCGCCGTGAACGATCCGCTGCTCGATGCGTTTCGCACGCTGCAGGGCGTGTCCGAAGTGCGCAGTGCGTCGGCCGGACACGTCGACGTCTACGCGGATCGCGGCGGAACGCTCGTGCCCGAGGTCGTCAACGCGGCGGTGTCGTCGGGTGCGACGATTCGCGATCTGCAGGTCTCCGAACCGAGTCTCGAGAATCTCTTCCTGCATCACACCGGCCGGAGTCTCCGCGAATGAATGTCTACACGTTCCTGGCGATGCTCGCGCGCGATGCGCACGTCGCGCGCCGCAACTTCGTCACGCTCGCATTTCAGACGCTGCTGCAGCCGATGATGTTCGTGTTCGTGTTCGGCCGCGTGATGACCGCGAGCGGGCTGATGGCGCCGCAGTACAAGGCGCTGCTGCTACCCGGCATCATCGCGCTGAGCATGATCATGACCGGCACGTGGGCCGTGACGATGCCGCTGATCAGCGAGTTCCAATTCACGAAAGAGATCGAAGACCGTCTGCTCGCGCCGATGAACATCGAGTGGCTCGCGATCGAGAAGGTCGTCGCCGGGATGATTCAGGCGCTGATCGCGGGGCTGGTCGTGATTCCGACAGCGTGGCTCGTGATGGGACACGTCGCGTTCGAAGGCGCACACATCGCGCTATTCATCGTGATCGCGCTCCTCGTCGCCGCACTCTCCGCGACGCTCGGACTCGTCCTCGGCTGCAGCGTCGGCCAGCAGCACGTCGGCCTGATGTTCAGTCTCGTCATGGCGCCGATGATCTTCTTCGGCTGCACGTACTACCCCTGGGCCGCGCTCGCCAAGTTCCCGATTCTCAAGCGCGTCGTGCTCGTGAATCCGCTCGTCTACGCGAGCGAAGGCTTCCGCAGCGCCCTCGTCCCGCACTCGCCGCACCTGCACCTCTACGCGATCCTCGGCGCACTCATCGCGTTCGACGCCGGCTTCCTGCTGTTCGGTCTGCGTCAGTTCCGCCGCAAGGCGATTACCTGACCCACCCTGATCCTGCGATCAGTCGCGGTGAGGGAACCGCGCGCACTAAGATGCGGACGTGCCGCATGAAGTCAGCCTGATCACGACCATCGCTGCCGGACTCGGCCTGGCGATGATTTTCGGCTTCATCGCGGCGCGGCTGCGACTTCCGCCGCTCGTCGGATACCTGCTCGCCGGCATCGTCCTCGGACCGAACACGCGCGGCTTCGTCGCGGACGTCGATCTCGCGAGTCAGCTCGCGGAGATCGGCGTGATGTTGTTGATGTTCGGCGTCGGACTGCATTTCTCACTCGACGATCTCGCATCGGTGCGCAGCATCGCGTTGC
>DASVNL010000172.1:0-1524 GCA_036383875.1 Thermoanaerobaculia bacterium | reverse complement strand
CTCGACGATGAACGTCGCGCCCGGACCGCTCGACGGTGCGACTTCGTAACCCCACCACTGATGCGCGACTTCGTGCGCGATGCGACGCCCGAGAAGATCGGGGCGATCTTTGTCGCGCGTGTCGATGAGGAACGTGCGGTCCTCGGTGAGGAAGATGCTGTTCGGCATCGCCACCGCGCCGAAGTTCCAATACGCCGGCACCTCGGCCAATCTCAATCGCGACGGCCGATACGGTCCGAAATTCGTCTCGCAGTACTCCAGCGACTTCGCGACGACGTCGAGCATCTCTTTCGCGTTCATCGCGTGAGTGGGCTCGTAGTACAACTCGATCGGCTTGTTGCCGTGCATCCGCTTCTGCATCGCGAAGCGCCCGGCGCCGATCGCGAAGAAGTTGCGCATCACCGGCTGCGTGAATCGCGCGTAGCGACGGCCATCGCGCGTCCACGTGCGTTCGAGATCCCCGGGCGCGATCGCGGTCTGATCGAGCGGCGTCGAGATCGTCGCGGCGAAGCGGATGTCTTCCGCGTCCGCGGGGATGTCGCCTTCGATCAACTCCATGCGCGGCGGCAATCCGCGCTTCCGACGCTCGACCGGATCTTCGAGCTCGTACGTGCGGCGATATCCGATCGTCGGCAGGATGCGGAAACTCATGAGGAACGAGCCGTTCGTCGCGATCGCGTCGTCTGAATCGCTCGCGAAAAACTCACGCACGAACGTCGCGTCGAATTGCAGATCCGCGTGCGCACCCGGTTGCAGCGGCTGCGCGAGTGCGACCTCGTACATTCCGAAACGCGCGTCGTGTCGTACCGTGCCGCCGGCCATCGACAACTTCACGTTCTTCGCATCGCGTCGCACCGCGACGAGCACACGCGAGATCGGAACCCGTGTCGTGTTCACGAGCTCGATGCGACCTCCGGCGTGCACGCGGCGATCGAACAGATCGACGTTCGTGTCGATCGCGGCGATGCGCGGCTGCGGCTTCGACGCGAAGTGTCCGTACGACTTCTCGTAGTCGACGCGCCACGCCACGATGTCCTCGACGTCGATGTTCGCGAGGAGCATCGCGCCGATCGCGACGCTGATGATCAACACGATCGCAGCAGGGAGTTTCGGGATGCGCGCGATGAAGCGCACGCGTTCGCGTACGGGCAACGCGAGCGCGCGCCACAGCGTCGCCGCGATGAGGAAGAACAGCGCGGCAACAGCGATCCAGAAGAGGGAGAACGCTGCGAACGGCAGCAGGTCGTAGCCGAAGCCGCTCACTTCCGAATGCCGCACGGGCGGCGCGGTGCCGTACTCCCACAGCGGATGTTCGAGGCCGATGATGCCGGGTCGACCCGTCACGATCGCGAACAGCAGCGAGAACACCATCCCCGCGTATTTGCCGGGACTAAGCGCGTTGATCAGCAGCACCGCGACGCCGAACACGATCAGCGGCAAGCCCGACGACGCGAAGAGCACGAGGTACGCAACGAGGTTGATGTGCTCCGGTCCGCGCGCGAGTTGCAACGCGAGCGCAGGAAT
>DASVNL010000171.1:0-1578 GCA_036383875.1 Thermoanaerobaculia bacterium | reverse complement strand
GAGATGCAACCGCGCCTCGGTTTGTTTTTGCGTGCGTTGGAGCAGGTAGTACGAGCCGTCATGCCGGATCAGCACATACGGGATGATCTGTTTGTACTGCGGCGACACCTCGGCCGTCGGACGGTCGATGAAGAAATGCAGCTCCTGAATGCGCTCGAGCATCTCGTCCGTGTCGTCGACGACGAGACCGACCTGCACGAGA
Organism: Thermoanaerobaculia bacterium; assembly: GCA_036383875.1. Taxonomy (GTDB): domain Bacteria; phylum Acidobacteriota; class Thermoanaerobaculia; order Gp7-AA8; family Gp7-AA8; genus QHVT01. The sequence continues at coordinate 1,376 of DASVNL010000171.1, read as the reverse complement.
TACTGCGCGATCACGTCGCGCTCCACCACCATCACCTGTTCGACTGTCTGTTCGGTCATCGAAAGTACTCCAGTACTTCGTCGTGCAGCGGGCCGTTCGTCGAGATCACGTTGCCGCCGTCGAACGTCGCGTTGCCGCGAAAGTCCGTGAAGCGGCCGCCGGCTTCTTCGACGATCACTTGGATCGCGGCCATGTCCCACGCGGCCACCGCGGGCTCGACGGCGATCTCGATCGCGCCTTCCGCGACGAGCATGTGAATCCAGAAATCGCCGAAGCCGCGCGCACGCGTGCAAGCGCGCATGAGTTTGAGGAAGGAGTCGGCCGAGCCGTGCTGATCGAAGTCGGTGACGCTGTCGTACGCGATGTGCGCCTCGCTCAGCGACTCGATGCGCGATGCGTGCAGCAGCCGGCCGTTCGCAAACGCGCCTTCGCCTCTTGCCGCCCACCACCGACGTCCCATCGCCGGCGCACTGACGACGCCGACGGTCACTTGATTGTTCTCCGCGAGGCCGATGAGCGTCGCGTACACGGGGATGCCGCGCACGTAGTTCTTCGTCCCGTCGATCGGATCGATGATCCAGCGCCGCGACTGCGATCCCGACGTGCCGTACTCCTCGCCGAGGATTCCGTCGTCGGGACGCTCGCGCGCGAGGATTTCGCGAATCGCGCGTTCCACCGCCTCATCCGCCTCCGACACCGGCGTCATGTCGGTCTTCGTGCGCACGGCCAGCGTCGCGGACTGGAAATGTCGCAACGAGATCGCGTCCGCGGCATCCGCCATCTGCAACGCAAGCGAGAGGTCGGCGTTCATGCGGCGCGGAGGGTAGCACGCGGGGAGGCGAGTGATGAGTGATGAATGATGAGTGATGAACGGTGTCGCGAGATTCGATGTTGACAACCTCGGCCAAATGCCCGAGAACCGTCGCACAACGATGCGGCTCATCACTCATCATTCATCACTCATCACTGGCCTCGCCCTGCTCATCGCTCTCAGCGCGAACGCCCAACAACCACCGCTGCGCTGGGGTGGCGATTCCGAGGGTGGGGCGCCGTTCGTCGAGGCGGATCCGAACGATCCGACGATCGTGCATGGGTTCGATGTCGAGGTGGCGGAGGAGATTGCGAAGGGGTTGGGGCGGAAGCCGCAGTTCGTGCAGGTCGCGTATGCGGCGATCGATCAGAGCGTGCAGCGTGGCGACTTTGATCTCGGCATGAGCGGCGTCGAAGACACGCCCGGACGTCGCGCAGCGCTGGCGGCGACGATTCCGTACTACACATTCACGGAGACGCTCACCGTGCGAGAGGCGGATCGCGAGAAGTTCAAAGAGCTCGCCGATTTTCGCGGGCGTCGCGTGGGGACGCTCGGCGGGACGATC
>DASVNL010000170.1:0-14309 GCA_036383875.1 Thermoanaerobaculia bacterium | reverse complement strand
CGCTCTTCCCGCGACTCGAAGTGCACGGATTCTGGGAGAACGTCGTGATGCCGAACCTTCTCGTGTTCGGATTCACGTTCCTGCCGATCTGGCTGACCAATCGCACGCGCATCGCGCTGCTCGCCGTCGGCGGCGGCCCGGGAAACATGGTTCGTCGCGACGATTACTTCGCTGCGCGCGGACACGAGGCGTTGAAGGACGCGGTCGTCGACGACGTCGCACTCGCACGACTGCTGCGTCGCGCGGGCAAGCGCACCGAAGTCGCCCGCGCCGAAGATCTCGTCTCCGTCCGCATGTACCACGGCCTCGGCGAGATCATCCGCGGCTTCACCAAAAACGCGTTCGCCGTCTTCGGACGCAGCTACATCCTCGCGGCATTCTTCTTCGCGATGGCGATCGTCTTCCACATCGTGCCGTACGTGCTCGCGCTCACCGGCGACGCCTACGCGATCGCGACGGTCGCGCTGATCTCGCTCACGCGCCTGATCCTCTTCCGCGCGACCGGCTACCGTCTCGACAACGCGCTCCTCGCGCATCCGCTGATGATCGCGACGTGGGGCTGGATCCTCGCGCGCTCCGTCTGGTTCACGGGCATCCGCCGGCAGCTCGAATGGCGTGGCCGCAAGTACGACGCGAGCCGCACGCGATTTGGCGCGGACTGACGCGCGCGAACGAAATGGAATAGCCGTTTGTTTTGATTAGCGAGATGCTGGACTTTGCGCAGTCTGCTCCGCCCATCGACGACGACGAACTTCTCGACTCCTACTCGCGCGCTGTGACCTCTGCTGTCGCGCGCATCATGCCGTCGGTCGTGAACATCACGATCGATCAACGCGGCGGCGGCTCCGGATTCCTCTTCACCCCCGACGGCTTCGTGCTGACGAACAGCCACGTCGCAGGCAAAGCGAAGCAGATCGAGGTGACGCTCGCTGACGGTCTGCGCTGTGGCGCACGCCTCGTTGGCGACGATCCGCACACCGACCTCGCCGTGATCCGCATCGACGCGCCGACGCTCCCGGCCGCACCACTCGGCGACTCCGACGGCATTCGGCCCGGCCAGGTCGCGATCGCGGTCGGCAATCCGCTCGGCTTTCAGTGCACCGTCACCGCGGGCGTGATCAGCGCGCTCGGCCGCACGATGCGCGCGCAGAGCGGGCGGCTCATCGAAAGCGTGATTCAAACCGACGCCGCGCTGAACCCCGGCAACTCGGGCGGACCGCTCATCAACTCGCGGGGCGAAGTGATCGGCGTGAACACGGCGGTGATCCGTCCGGCGCAGGGGATCTGCTTCGCGATTCCGGTCAACACCGCGAAGTTCGTCGTCTCGCGACTGATTCGTGACGGACGCATTCGCCGCAGTTTCATTGGCGTCGCGGGGCAGAACGTGCCGCTGCACACGCGCGTGGTGCGTTTCTACGACCTTCCGCTGACGACTGGCGTGCTCGTCGTCGGGATCGACAAGGACGCGCCTGCCGCAGCCGCAGGCATCCGCGAGGGCGATCTCATCGTGGCTCTCGGCAGCCAGCCGGTCGCGGGCGTCGACGACCTGCACCGTCTGCTCACCGACGAGCAGATCGGAATCGCGAATGAGCTGACCGTCATCCGGCAAACGGAGAAGCTTGTGCTGACGGTCGTTCCGTCACCGGGACGAGATGAGGAAATATGATAGATTTTCAAGCGTTTAAGCCCGGATACCTATGTCCAAACCCGCCGAGCGTTACACGCAGATTCTCGACCGGATCATCGGTCCTTTCGATCTCAGCCACGACTTCGGGCGCAAGGGTGCCTACGAGGCGACGATCGAGTACGCGCGGCAGAATCTGATCGATGACCCGCACTGCAACGACTTTCTCCTTGCAGCGGCGAAGCGACTGAACTTTGCGCCGATCACGCGCGAGAACCTCGAGTCGCGGGTGAAGCTGCCGAAGGAAGCGTGGCTCGACCTCTGGATCTCCGACGAGGACGACGAGATCGCGCTGACGGGCACGAAGGAAGGGCTGCAGTACCTCATCGACCTGCTCACGCAACTGCGCGACGCGACCGATCCGGAACAGCACATCCACCTCGACCGCGGCACGCTGCCGATGACCGAGAACTCCGCGAATCTCGTCCTGTTCAAGGAAGAGGAGTCGTGGTTCACGGGCGTCGCCGGTGAAGGCGCGCAGGACTATCCGCAGCGCGAGATCGACCCGAAGGCGATCTACGCGATCCAGTTCATTCACTACCCGCCGGACGATCTTCCGATCAGCGCGCATCGGCTCTATCGCGTGCTGAAGGTCGAAGAAGACGGCGGCCAGTCGACGAATCTCAAAGAGTTCGCCGAGGGGACGGAGAATCGGTACTTCCGGTTCACGTTCCTGGCCGACAACGACGAACGGTTCACGTACACCTTCCACCTCGACGATCCCGCGGTGAACTACTTCACGCACCGCGAGATCATCTCGCTCGCAATGAAGGCGGTATGACGATGCGCGGTTTCCGGCTCGCCTGCTTCCTCGGGGCGATGCTGGCGACCGCTGCGTCGCTGCCCGCCGCCGAGCTCTTCCCGATCTACGAGAAGTATCAAGCCGCGATCGAGGCCGACGACTGGCCCGCGGCGAAAGCCTTCCTCGCATCGGCGAAAGCGAAAGAGCTTTCGTCGAAGTCGGAGCGCGACGCGCTCTCCGCGATCGACGTGATCTCGCCGAAGGAAAACCTTCGCGTGCACAAAGAGATCATCGACGGCGACGACGCGACGCTGGTCGTGCTCGCGAACGTCATGGAGAACGAGTCGGTCGGCAAGATCCAGTTCATCCGCGAGAAGAAGCAGTGGAAGATTCTCAGCGAGTTGTGGGACCTCGGCGGCAGCGTCGACGACGACTCGCCGACGGGCGTGCGTCAGCCGGAGAACGACTCGCAACGCGAGGCGCTCCGCCAGCTCCGCGCGATGGGTTTTCCCGAGCCGACTGCCGAGTTCATGGTCATGAGCGCGGTCGACGGCAATCTCGAAGCGGTGAAGCTGTTCGTGCAGGCCGGCTACTCGGTCGACTGGAAAGATCCGAACAACGGCGCGGCCGCGATCGTTGCCGCGGCGACGTTCGGACATCCGGAAATCGTCGACTGGCTGATCGATCAGGGCGCGGACGTGAATGCGACGGACGGCTCGTCGACGGCGCTGCATCACCTCGCCGAAAAATGTGAAGCCACCGCGACGATCCGCAAGCTCATCGCGAAAGGCGCGAAGGTCGACCTGAAGACGAACGGCGGCGTCACCGCGAAGCAGCTCGCGGAGTTCTCCAACTGCACGGAGAACATCAAGGCGTTGACGAAGAAGTAGCTACGCCGCGACGAACGACACGCCGCAGTGCCGGCAACGTCGCGCGCCCACCGGCACGTCGGAGAGGCACTCATCGCACGCGCGCGTCGCCGGCGCGACCACCACGACTTCTTCCTCATCGCGACGCAGGGCGTTGATGCGTTTGATGACGATGAAGATCGCGAACGCAACGATGATGAAGCTGACGAGCGCGTTCAGAAACAGCCCGTAGTTCAGCGTGATCGCGCCCGCGGCCTGCGCGGCTTCGAGCGTCGGGAGGGTCGGTCCCTTCAGCGTCAGAAACTTGTTCGTGAAATCGAGACCGCCGGTGACGAGCGCGATCGGCGGCATGAGCAGGTCCTTCACGAGCGAGTCGACGATCTTGCCGAACGCAGCACCGATGATCACGCCGACGGCGAGGTCGACGACGTTGCCCTTGATCGCGAATTCCTTGAACTCTTTGACGACACTCATGACGCAACTCCTTGCGCAAAAGTCTACGCCGTTGTCTTGCGATACCGCATCACCGCGAGCGACAGAATCACGACGGCGAAGACAGTGAGATAGAGCATCGGCTGCGCGATCTCCGCGGGCCCTGCGGCTTTCACGAGGATCGCGCGCGAGATCGACACGAAGTGCCGCACGGGGTTCAGCAGCGACACGGTCTTCACCCACGGCGCCATGCTGTCGATCGGCGTGAAGAGACCGCTGAGCAGCAGGTACGCGCTCATGATGAAGAACGTAACGAACATCGCCTGCTGCTGCGTTTCGACGAGTGTCGAGACGAGCAAGCCGACGCCCAGCGCGACGAGCAGATAGATCGCGGCCGCACCGAAGAGCAGCAGCAGACTGCCGCGCATCGGAATGTCGAAGACGAGCTTGCCGACGACGAGTCCGATGGTGAGATCGATGAGGCCGAGGAACCAGAGCGGGATGAGCTTCGCGGCGATGAACTGGCCGCGTGTGATCGGCGTGACGTTGAGCTGTTCGAGCGTGCCGAGCTCTTTCTCACGCGCGATGTTCTGCGCGGCGAGCAGCGTGCCGATGAGTGTCACCAGCGCGACGAGCACGCCCGGAACCATGTAGTGCTTGTAGTTGAGCGACGGGTTGTACCAGCCGCGCGCGCGGACTTCGAGTCGCGCATCGCCGCGACGCGGCACGTTCGTGACGTTGCGAATGTTCGGACGCAACTCTGCGCCGAGCGACGCGGAGTACGTCGCGAAGATGCGCTGCGCATACGACTGCACGATGCCCGCGGCCGATCCTTTCTCGGCGTTGAGCACGATCTGCACGGGCGCCATCCGTTCGCGCACGAGCGACGCTTCGAAGTCGCGCGGGATGACCAGCACCATCGTGACTTTGCCGTCGAGCAGTTTGTCGTTCGCCGCTGCTTCCGACGCCGCGCGCTCGACGTCGAAGTTGCCCGACGCGGCGAAGCGGTTGATGAGTCCGCGCGACGTGCTCGTGCGATCGTGATCGACGACGGCCATCGGCGTGTTGCGAATGATGAACGTCGCGGCGTTGACGAGGATGAGCAACTGCACGACGGGCAACACCAGAATCTGCATCATCGTCGTGCGATCCCGCACGATGTGCAAAACCTCGGCGCGCGCCAGAAAGAAAATCCGTCTCATGATTCGAGCCTCTCGGAGAACGAGCGCGTGCTCGCGGTCAGAAGGATGAGCGCCATCGCGGCGAGGATCAGCGTCTCCTGCCACAGGTACTCGAGGCCGATGCCTTTGAGCATGATCCCGCGCGCGATCATCACGAACCACTTCGCGGGGACGATGTTCGACAGCACGCGCAGCGGCAGCGGCATCGACTCGACGGGGAAGATGAAGCCGGAGAGCATCATCGTCGGGAGCATCGTGCCGAGGAGCGCGCCGGTCATCGCGACGCGCTGACTCGATGTGCGCGACGAGATCAGCACGCCGAGGGAGAGCGAGACGAGGATGAACAGCAGACCTTCGAAGAGCAGCAACACGATGCTGCCGCGAATCGGAATGCGGAACACCAGCTTCGCCTCCAGCAGCACGCCGATCACCGCGGCGAAGCCGATCACGAGGTACGGCAGAACTTTGCCGATGATGATCTGCCATGGCCGCAGCGGCGAGACGAGCAGCGTTTCCATCGTGCCGGTCTCTTTCTCGCGCGCGATCGTGATCGCGGTCATGAGCGAGGAGATGATCGTCAGCACGAACGCCATCAGGCCGGGCACGAAGAGGTTCTTGCTCTCCGCGGTCGGATTGAAGCGCATGCGTCCGCGCGGCACGATCTGCAATGCGCCTTCGCGCGCGCGGATCTCGCGCTCGAATCCCAGCGCGATGTTGCGCGCGTAGCTCTCGATCGTCGCGCCGGTGTTCGGCTCCGTCGCGTCGGTGATGATCATCAACTTCGCGGTCGTGCCGTTCGCGAGTTTCTCCGCGAAGCGCGGCTCGAACAGGATCGCGACTTGCGCGTCGCCGCGCTGAAACAGGCGATCGAGCTCGTTCGTGTTGCGCAGCACTGCGACGGTGCGAAACACCTTCGCGCCGTTGAGGCGTCCGCGCAGTCGCAACGTCATGTCGTCCGGCGACGGGTCGACGATCGCGACGCGGACTTCGGTGACGTCGGTGCGAATCGCGTAGCCGAAGATGATGACCTGCACGACGGGCAAGAGCAGCAGCACGAACAGCGTCCGTTTGTCGCGGAGGATGTGGAACGCTTCTTTGCGCAGGAGTCCGAGAAGACGTTTCATGCGTGCGCTCCTGCGGTGGGGCGTGCGAGTCGCACGAAGACGTCGTCCATCGTCGACTCGTGGTATTCGCGTTTCAATTCGGCGGGAGTGCCGAGCGCTTCGATGCGGCCGTCGACCATGATCGAGATTCGATCGCAGTACTCGGCTTCGTCCATGTAGTGCGTCGTGACGAGCACCGTCGTGCCGCTTTGCGCGGTCTCGTAGATCAGCTCCCAGAACTGGCGTCGCACGATCGGATCGACGCCGCCCGTCGGCTCGTCGAGAAACACGACGCGCGGGCGATGCAGCAGCGCGACGCTGAACGCGAGCTTCTGCCGCCAGCCGAGAGGGATCGATTTCACGCGCGTGTTCGCGGCGTGCTCGAGTTGCAGTCGCGCGAGCATCTCTTGCGTGCGCTCTTTGATCTCGGCGTCGGTGAGGCCGTAGATACCGCCGTACAGCATCGCGTTCTCGCGAACCGTGAGGTCTTCGTAGAGCGAGAACTTCTGGCTCATGTAGCCGATCGCGCGTTTGATCTTCTCGCTCTCCTTCGCGACGTCGAATCCCGCGACGCGCGCGCTGCCCGACGACGGCGCAAGCAGTCCGGTGAGGATGCGGATCGCGGTGGTCTTGCCCGCGCCGTTGGCGCCGAGGAAGCCGAACACTTCGCCGGGCTTCACGTCGAAGGTGATGTGATCGACGGCCGTGAATGTGCCGAACGTGCGCGTGAGCTCGTGCGCTTCGATTGCAAGGTCGTTCATGACAAACGCTCCATGAACGTGTCTTCGATAGTCGCCGGTGTCGACTGCGCGCTGGCTTCGATGTTGTGCGTTGCGAGGAACGCCGTGATCTCGCTTGCGATCTGTTCGTCGCGCACGCCGTTGCGTTCGTCGGAGTAGTGCAGCGTTTCGCCGAACGGGAAGACCGTGTGTGCGTGAGGGAACTCGCGCAGCGCCAGGAGTGCGCGATAGCGTTCGTTCGCGCGTACGGCGAGCAGCGGACGTCCGAACGATTGCGTGAGCGCGTGCGGGACGTCGGTCGCGAGGAGCTTGCCCTTGTCGATGAGCGCGACGCGATCGCAGCGATTCGCTTCGTCCATGTACGGCGTCGAGACGACGATCGTGAGTCCGGTGGCTTTCAGGTCCTGCAGCAAATCCCAGAACTCGCGACGCGAAACTGCGTCGACGCCGGTCGTCGGTTCATCGAGCAAGAGCAACTCCGGGCGATGCACGAGCGCGCATGACAGCGCGAGCTTCTGCTTCATCCCACCGGACAACGCACCGGCGCGGCGATCTTTGAACGGTTCCAATTGCGAATAGATCGGCTTGATGCGTTCGTATTCGGCTTTGATCGACGTGCCGAAGACGCTGGCGTAGAAGCCGAGGTTTTCTTCGACGCTGAGATCGGGATAGAGCGCGAAGCGGCCGGCCATGTAGCCGAGGTGCGGACGCACGTCCCACAGTTGCTTTACGACGTCTTTGCCGAGCACCGTCGCCGTGCCGGAGTCCGGAATCATCAGCGTCGCGAGGATGCGGAACAACGTCGTCTTGCCCGCGCCGTCGGGACCGATGAAGCCGAACAGCTCACCCGCGTCGACGGAGAACGTCACGTCGTCGAGGGCTATCGTCGTGCCGAATTTCTTCGTCACGTTGCGAACGTCGACGGCGCTCATTTCGCCGCGACCTGATTCGGGAAATCGACGTCGGCGGGCATGCCGATCTTTAGCACGCCATTCGGATTCGCGACGCGAATCTTCACGGCGTACACGAGGTCCGCGCGTTCTTCGCGCGTCTGAATCGGCGTCGGCGTGAACTCGGCGTCCGACGAGACCCACGTGATCGTGCCGTCGACGGTGCTGCGCTGCTTCTCGCCCGTGTCGACCGTGACGCGCGCGGGCTGTCCGACACGCACTGCGCTGAGTTGGGTTTCCGTGACGTACGCGCGCACTTCGACGCTGCGCAAGTCGGCGATGCGATACAGCGGCGCGCCGGTCTGCGTGACTTCGCCGGTCTTCGCGTAGGTCGCGAGGACGGTGCCGTCGATCGGATTCGTGATCGTGCCGTTGCCGACCTGTTCGCTCACCTGCGCGATGCGTACTTCCGCGGTCTTCATCTCGCGACGGATCGATTCCTGTTGTGCGCGCGCTGCTTCGATCTGCTCGCCGAGGACTTTGTAGTCGCGCTCCGCCTGATCGAGCTGCGGCGACGTCGCGGCCTGTTTCGCGAAGAGACGGCGCGTGCGTTCGTACGCACGTTTCGCGATTTCACGCTGCACGGACAGCGCGCCGATCTGCTGCTCGACTTCGTTGATGCGCGACGCCGAGACGTCGCGCTGCGAGGAGATCTCGCGTTCCTGCAGGCCGAGTCGCGTGGTTTCGATCGTGCCGACGACTGCGCCGGCGGCGAGCTTGTCGCCCTGATTCACGCGCAGCGCTTCGATGCGCCCGCTCGCTTCCGCGCCGACGACAACTTCCGTCGCCTCGACGTTGCCGTACGCATCAGGCTCCGCGGGCTTGCTGCACGCGAGGGTGAGAGTGACGAGGGCGAGGACCGATAGATTGAATCGCATTTACTGAATCTCCACTCCGAGGATGGTGAGGACGCGGGCCTGGGCCTGCGCGAGCTCGACGCGATGCGTCGCGCGCAGCAGCCGCGCCTCGAGGACATCCGTCTGTTTGTCGACGTACTCCGCCGCGGTGATGACGTGCTCGCCGAAGCGCACGCGTGTTTCGTTCTCGATCAATTCGCGAAGCGCGACGATGCGGTCGTCGGTGTCGTTGATGGTCGCCAGTCGTTCAATGGTCGCAAGGTCGTTCTGCACGGCGCGTTCGAGTGAGCGCACCAGCGCTTGTTCGTCGGCGTCGATCGATTGCTGTTGCAGCTCGACGACTTTGCGTTCGCGCTCGCGATTGCCCCAGTCGAACGGACGCCACTGCACGCGCACGCCCGCGATGAAGTACGGGTTCAACTCGTTGTCGAGAAAGTTGTAGCCCGGCTTGCCCAGCCCCGCGCGTCCGTACGCGGAGACGACCGGCTTCTCATCCGCCGCGATGCGCGCCTTCTGCGCTTCGAGCCGTTCGCGACCGCGCGCGAACTGCGCGAACTCCGGACGCTCGCGCAACGTCGCGACGTCCGCGCTGGCGCGTGCGAACTGCGATGCGAGATCGGGGAGCGCGAGTGCGTCGTCGGCGGCGAAAGTCTGGCCGGTGAGCTCGTTCAGTCGCGCGATGGCGCCTTTGCGATTCGCGCGCAACTCCGCGAGCTCTTCGCGGCGCTGCAGAATCGTCGCTTCGATCGCCGCGGCTTCGCCGGGCAACGCGGTGCGCTCGCTGACGCGAATCTGCGTTTCGTTCAAGCGCGCGACGAGATCGGTGATCGTGTTCGCGATCTGCGCCTCGCGCTCCTGCAACATCGCCGCGGCGAAGAACGCCTCGTTCACTTCCTGTCGCAATCCGTAGCTCGCGACGCGAACCCGCTGCTGCGCTTCGGCGAGTCGCGCCCGTTCCGCGGCGGCGCGTGCGTCGCGTGTCGGATCGAGCAGCGGCTGCTCGAATCGCACGTAGCCGTCGAACGTGTCCTTCGGTGCCTGTGGCTTCTTCTGCCCCGGGACGCTGAACGGGATCTCGACGACTTGCGACTGGTATTGCGCCTGTCCTTCGACGCTGAGCACCGGACGGCGGCGTTCGAGCTCGATGGTCTGGATGCGCAGCGCGGTCTGTTCTGCTTCGAGCTGCAGTTGTGCGACGCGCGGATCGGCCGCGGCCGCGAGGTCGTACGCGGTCTTCAACTCGATGCGCGTCTGCGCAGTCGCGAAGGTCGCGAGACTCAGGGACAAAACAACGACGACAGATTTCATGGCTTCAGTGCTCTCTTCAAAAATTCGGGGAGTTCCTGTTTGCGCTGTTCGATGAACCGGTTGAAGCCGGTGTCGCCGAGGTCGAAGACGGCGGTGAACAGCGGTCGGGCGGCGAAGGGGAAGACGCAGGTCGAGATGCAGGTGACGAGGAACTGTTCCGCGGTCATCGGTGCGAGCGTTCCGGCTTCGACGCGCACGCGGATCTGCTCGCGCAGTTTCGGCAGCACCATCGTCTGCACGCGATTTCCGGAGAGTCCGGAGAACATCGCGATGACGCGCTCGGGGTGATGCGTCAGCTCGCTGATGATGTAGCCGGGGAGGTACGGCCGCTCGGCGAGGAGCGTGATCTCGGTGACGACGAACTGCTCGATCTTCTGTTCGAGCTCGAGGTCGGACGCCATGATCGGCAGGATCTGCGAGAGCAGAGTCACCGCCGCGCGCTGAAAGACGGCCTGGGAGAGCCCTTCTTTCGTGCGGTAGTAGTAGTGAAGCAAGGCTTTGTTCACCCCCGCCTCATCCGCAATCTCCTGCATCCGCGCGCCGTCGGTCCCCCGAAGGAGGAAGACTTTGTGCGCCGCATCGAGGATCCGCTGTTCCGCGCCGTCATCGGTTTGACCGGATGGTTTAACCATATGGTTAAAGTTGGGTCCGGCGTTGGGATTTGTCAAGGGGTGGTTGGCAGTTGGCGGTTGGCGGGGGAACGTGGTTGGGCGGCGGCCTCCCGCCAACTGCCAACCGCCAACCGCCAACCGGAAAATGCGCTACGCTCCGCGCCATGATTCGACAGGTCGCCGTACTCGGAAGCGGCACGATGGGGCGGGGGATCGCGTATCTCTCGGCGGTCGCGGGCTATGACACTGTGGTGTTCGATATCGAGACTGCGGCGCTCGACGCGGCGCGGGCTTCGATCGAGTCGATCCTCCGCAAAGGGGTCGAGAAGGGAAAGATCGAGCAGGCCGCGGCGACTGAGGCGCTCGCGCGCATCCAGCTCTCCTCTGAGCTCGAGCCGGCGTCGTCGGGCGCGGATCTGATCATCGAAGCCGTTCCCGAAATCCTCGAACTGAAGATCGACCTCTTCGCGCAGGCCGATCTGTTCTGCAGCCCGGACACGATCCTCGCGTCGAACACGTCGTCGATCTCGATCACGAAACTCGCGAGCAACGTCGAGCGGCGCGACCGGTTCGTCGGGATGCACTTCTTCAATCCGCCGCACCTCATGAAGCTGATCGAGATCGTGAGCGGCGAGCGCACGTCCGACGCGACGATCGCGCAGGTGCGCGAAGTCGCGGAGAAAATGGGGAAGACGCCGATCATCGTGCGCGACAGTCCCGGCTTCGCGACGTCGCGACTCGGTGTCGCGATCGGACTCGAGGCGATTCGCATGCTCGAAGAAGGCGTCGCATCCGCGGCCGACATCGATCGCGCAATGGAGCTCGGCTACAACCATCCGATGGGACCGTTGCGTCTCACCGATCTCGTCGGCCTCGACGTCCGCCTCGGCATCGCCGAATATTTATCGTCCACCCTCGGGCCACGCTTCGAGCCGCCGCAGTTGCTGCGCGAGATGGTCGCGCAGGGAAAACTTGGCAGGAAGACCGGGTCCGGCTTCTACGAGTGGAACGAATGAGCGAGGCGTACGGCGCCTTTGCGTACGCGTACGACAAGGCTCTCGGCGATCGCTTCTTCGTCGCGGTGAAGCGCGTCATCGACGATGCGCTCGATCGCTATCCGACGCCGAAACGCACGCACCTCGACCTCGCCTGCGGCACCGGCCAGGCCGTGCGTCACTTCGCGAAGAAAGGCTGGCGTTCCGTCGGCGTCGACGCGTCGTACGACATGTTGCGTGTCGCGCGCGGCGGCGCGTTCGTCACCGCGGATATTCGCGCGTTGCCGCTGCGTCGCACGTTCGCGCGCATCACGTGCCTGTACGACAGCCTCAATCACATGCTCGAGCGCGAAGATCTCGTCGCCGCGTTTCGCGCCGTGCGCGGTGTCATGGATTCCGACTCGCTATTTCTCTTCGACGTGAATCATCCGGAGATCTATCCGGAGATCTGGGGCTTGTCCGAGCCGTACATTTCGAAGGGCCGCGACTATCACCTCGAGATCGCGACGACGTATCGCTCGCGCGAGCGCATCGGCAAAGCGATGGTCACGGGGTGGGCGAAGTTCGGCGCGACGAAGGTCGACATCAAGGAGATGCACCTGCAGCGCGCGTACAGTCAGCGCGACATCACAAAGGCGCTCGGCGAGGCGGACCTCGTTCCGGTCGAAGTGCTCGACTTCGATCCGTACGGCGAGCAGGACAACATCGAGGCGCAGACGGTGAAGCTGTTCTTCATCGTGAAGCCCAAATGAAAACGGCGGGCTCGTCGCCCGCCGTTCGATTGAATCCCAACTGATTTTTGCTTACTGGCCGAGGACGGCTTTCTTGAAGTCGCCGCCGGGGCCGGGCTTCGAGCCGATCCACGTCGCGAGGATCGCGTCGTTCGTGGCCTTGCCGGCGAGCGTGCCCTTGTTCTTGCCGTTCACGGTCACGGTCGTGCCGGTGCCCGGAACGTAGGTCATGACGATCTCCTGACCTTCCTTCACGTCTTCCATCCACGCGGAGAGCTGCTTGAAGTTGTTCTTCACTTCCGCAGTCGCGTTCGGCGTGTTGTCCTCGAGGCCCTCGGTCCACGCCTCGGCGATCTTGCCCTTGTCGACGTCGTACACGAAGTGCATGACCATCTGGCGTGGCTGATCGGTGCTCATGATCGCGGCGGCATTGGTCGATTTCGCCGGCAGGTACAGCGCGCCGGTGTAGACCTTGACGACGAACTTCTTGCGCAGGCCGGCGCCATTGAGCACGAGCTTGTGCCCGGCGACGTCCTTGGTATCGGCGATGTTGACTCCGGCGAGCGTTGCAGCCCCGGCAGTGACGGCCGCGAGCGTGAGCACGGCGGCGAGTACGGTTCGACGCATTCTGTTTTCCTCCGTTAGGTGATGGACGCGGATTGTAACGCCGGGTGCGAGACGTGTATTGCGAGCCGATTCAGCAGGAACACAACAGGCCCCGAACCGCGTTACCCTCAACTCTGATGACGAATTTTCTCGAGCGTTCGTTTGCGATCGGCGATGTGCACATTGCGCAGCCGCTCGCGCTCGCGCCGATGGCCGAGGTCACCGACACGTATTACCGGTCGCTGATCAAAGAGCTGGGCGGCGTGGGGCTCGTCGTGTCCGAGTTCATCTCGGCCGAGGGGCTGACGCGGAAGAACGACCGCAGCCATCAGATGCTCGCGTTCAACGAGAACGAGCGTCCCGTCGCGATTCAGATCTACGGCGGCGATCCGGAGCGCATGGATGACGCCGCGGCGATCGTCGAGGCCGAGGGCGTCGACATCGTCGACGTGAACATGGGTTGCCCGGTGCGCAAAGTCGTCAACAGCGGCGCCGGTTCGGCGTTGCTCAAAGACTTCGATAAAGCCGCGCGCGTCGTCGAGAAGATCAAGGCCGCGGTGAAGATCCCGGTCACGGTCAAAGTGCGAAAAGGATGGGAGTCCAACGATGTCCTCCCGCTCCTCAAGCGCTTCGAAGACATCGGCGTCGCGGCGATCGCGATTCACGGGCGCACGCGCAACGAGGCGTACACCGGCGCGAGCGACTGGCAGTACATCGCGCACGTGAAGAGCAATCTGCGCATCCCGGTGTGGGGCAACGGCGACGTGAAGACGCCGGCCGATGCCGTGCGCATGTTCGAAACCACCGGCGTCGACGGCGTGATGATCGGCCGCGCGGCGCTGCACAATCCGTTCATCTTCCGCGACATTCACGCGTACGTGAACGGCGAGACGCACATCGACAACGAGATCGAACGCCGCATCGACGCGATGCAGCGCTATCTCTCGAAGATCGACGGCGCGCCGCAGCCCGACAAGTGGAAGCTGCACAAAGCGCGCACCGTGATCGGCTGGTTCTCGAAGGGAATCCCGCACGGCAAGGATCTGCGCACCGGGTTGCAGGACATCACCGCCGTCGCCGACGTCCTCCGTCTGCTCGATCAGGCGCGCGAGCGCATCACCGTCGCCGCGTGAGTTTTCCTCCGCACATCGCCCGCATTCTCGACGCGTACGGCGTCCGCGCCGACACGAAGTCCGCGCTCTACGAGCTCTACCTCGGCCTGGGTGACGAAGTGCTCGACGTCTTCGCCGATCTCTCCGAAGGCGTGACATCCGCGACGATGCTCGAGCCCGATGACACGCTGACGATTCGTCACGAAGTCGTCTCGCGCTATCTGCGCCGCAATCATCCGCTCTGGCTCGACGGCAAAGCGACGGCGAGTCTGTGGCATCCGCGCGAAGCGGAAGGTCGCGCGAGTGGCGCGGCGGTGCCGATCGGCGAGTTGCCGGACGCGGCGAAGCAAGTCGTCGGCGAGAATCAACCGTTGCCCGACGGATTCGT
>DASVNL010000169.1:0-3885 GCA_036383875.1 Thermoanaerobaculia bacterium | reverse complement strand
CGCGCTCTACTCGCAAGGCATCGAGCAGGCGCTGCTCATCAACACCACGAAGGCGAACGAATTCGGCACGAAGGACACGATCGAGTTCTACGGACTTGGACTCGACACGCCGTCGACGGGCGCGCGCACGTACTGGCTCGTGAAGAACACCGGCAGCGCGAAACGCATCACCACGCAAGCCGCGAGCGGCTCGACGCTCACCGGCAGCGTGCCGTTCGTGTACCAGAAGATCGATCGCAACGTGTACGCGGCGGAGATCGTCGGGACGGGCGAAGGCGAGAACTTCTTCGGACCGATCATCACGCCGAGCCCCGCGTCGCAGAGCCTCACCGCCGCGAACGTCGACTTCACCTCGCCGACTCCGGCCACGCTCGAAGTCGTGATCCGCGGCGGCACCGACAACATCGAGCACCTCGCGCAGGTCGAGTTGAATGGCAACGTGCTCGGCAACGCCGCGGTGTCGAACACGGCACAAGGCTCCTTCTCGTACAGCGTCGCGCACGGACTGCTGATCAACGGCGCGAACACGCTGACGATCACGGCGCTCAACGGCTGGGACGACGTCAGCGTGCTCGTCTCCGCACGCCTCACGTATCGCCATCACCTCAAGGCCGACAACGGCATGCTTCTCGTGACGCTGCCCGCGTCGCGCACGGTGACCGTCACCGACTTCCCGAACAACACGATTCGCGCGCTCGACATCACCGACCTCTCGTCGCCGAAAGCGCTGAACGTCACGGTCGCCGCGGACGGCGCGAAGTTCAAAGCCACGTTCTCGACGCCGCCGTCCGGCACGCGCACGATCGCCGTCTTCTCGAATGATCGCGTGATGTCGCTGCCCACGACGGAGAAGAACGTCGCGTCCACGTATTCAACGAACGCATCGAAGCTGCGCGCCGATCTCGTGATCATCACGAATCGCGCGTTCGCATCCGCCGCGAAGACGCTCGCCGACGCGCGCAACGCGCAGTCGATCGAGACGGTCGTCATCGACGTCGATGATCTGTATGACGAGTACACGTTCGGCGTCCGCTCGCCCGACGCGATTCGCAGCTTCCTGCAGAACGCGAAGAGCTCGTGGCGCAAGGCGCCGAAGTACGCCGTGCTCCTCGGCGACGCGAGCATCGATCCGCGCAACTACCTCGGCCTCGGCTCGTTCGACTTCGTCCCGACCAAGCTCGTCGCGACGAACTACATCAAGACCGCATCCGACGGCTGGTTCGCCGACTTCACGAACAACGGCGTCGAGAGCATCGCCATCGGACGTCTGCCGGTGCGCACGGCCAGTCAGGCCAACGCACTCGTCGCGAAGCTCATCGCCCGCGACAACGCATCGCAGTCCGCCGCGTGGGCGAAGACGTCGGTGTTCATCTCCGACAGCGACGAGACGTGGAACTTCTCCGGCGCCTCGACCGCGCTGACCAACCTGGTCCCCGCTGCGATGAAGCCGTCGATGAAACTGATCTCGTACGACGACGCATCGCCCGCGCAGGCCACGCTCAACGCGTTCAACTCCGGCAGTCTGTTCGTCAACTATCTCGGCCACGGATCGACGGAGCTGTGGGCCGCGAACGTCTTCAACTCGTCGAACGCGGCGTCGCTTACGAACTCGCAGAAACTGCCGCTCGTGATCGCGATGACGTGCCTCAACGGCATGTTCCACGATCTCTACACGCAGAGCCTCGCCGAAGCATTGCTGCTCGCGCCGAACGGTGCGTTCGCGGTGTGGGCTTCGTCGACGCTCACCGAGCCCGCGCCGCAGTTCCAGGCCAATCAGGAACTGCTGCGGCAGTTACTTTCACAGAAGGCCACGCTCGGCGACGCGATCATCGCCGCGAAGAAAGCCACGACCGACAGCGACGTCCGCCGCTCGTGGATTCTCCTCGGCGATCCGTCGATGCGCCTCGTGAAGTAATCACCGATCCGGCGGAGCGATGAAAGTCGCTCCGCCGGGTAGGGCTTTCCATCTCCGCGCACTCTCCCCACTCGAAGGGGGAAAGCCAACATGCCCAGTCGCGCGAGATCCGTCCTCGTCTCCGTCCTCATCGTGGTCTTCGGCGTCACCCAATCCGCCCACGCATTTCTCGAGGATCTCTGCCTGCCACGCCGCGATGCGCAAGGCGTGCTGACGTGGTGCCTCAATCCGAACTGCATCACCCAGCCGAATCCGAACGTGGCCTGCCTGCAGCAGGCCGTCCAGTTCGCGACGATCCAGCCCGGCCGCTCGATGATCCACGCCGACTCGACGTACTTCATCGCCCAGGCCCTCGGCTATCGCGCCGACGTCGCGTACTGGATCGCGGCGTACAACGAAGTCACCGACTACGCGCAGTACGTCCCGATCGATCAATGCGGCGTGCAGGCCGCGAATCTCAATTCGATTCAGGGACAGACGACGCTTCAGACCGCGCCGAACACGGGCCGCGACTACATCACCGCCGCGTTCAACGGATTCCAGCGAACGAACGTGCAGACCGACGGTCCGCTCGATCACTACGTCGTCAACTTCTCGCCGAACGGACAAGGCACGGACGTGCATGGCGCGGGCGGCGTGCAGTCGCTGTATCCGCTGTACTACCCGCGTCCCGGGTATCCGGTGCACATCGACAACACGTATCAGAAGACGATCGCGAACATGCGCCAGTGGGCGATGCTGCCGACCGCCGATCCCGGCGTGTTGTGCACCGTCGGTCTGCTCGACGCGCAAGGCAAAGACTGCGTGTCCACCGGCTACGTCAACGGCCAGGTGCCGATGGTCATGAACCCGAACGCCGCCTCGCCCGTGACGATCAACGCGGCCCTCGGCAAGAAGGTGTTGAACATCGACGCGTCCGGAACGTCGACGTACTACCCGCAACTCGCGTCGTGGCTCGCCGATGAGACGAAGACGACTGGCAAGCTGTGGAAGTCGCCGAAGCCCGGGCCGGTGCCGGTGCAGATCGCGCGCATCGGACTTTATCTGCACGCGCTGCAGGACACGTCGTCGCACGCGACGTACTGCGGCGACGGCGCGCCGACTCCTCCGGGCGGCTGCGATCCCGGCACGTACATGTTCATGCAGAGCAACGGCAACGTCGGGCTGTCGTTCAGTCTCTCCTGCGCGACCGGCCCGCATCTCGCCGGCCACGTACAGGAAACCGGTACAGACACGAATCCGCTGCCGCTGCGCGTGTACGTCGCGCTGAACAACACCGTCGACGAGTTGATCGTGTTCGGCAACACCGTCGCGAAACTTCACGACGGCTGGATCGCGAATCCCGAGCTCCTGCCGCCCGACGTCGTCGGCGGCAAGAGCGCACAGGGCATGAGCGCGGATGATCTGAAGACCGCGCTGGTCGGCAAGATCGTTTCAGGGACGCCGTACAGTCGCGCTGAGGTTTATCAGTCGGGTGTGGTGACGCTGCCGTTGCAGCAGACCAACTCACTCACGCGACTCAACAAGATGAACGCAGCGTTGGCGGAGTACGGCGAAGTCGTACGCCAACGCTCCGCGAATCCTGCGACGTTCGCGAAGTTCGAACACATGCCCGGCAACTCCGCCGATCCGAAAGACACGCGCGTCTGCTGGAAGGCGATCAGCAACAGCCGCTGAGTGGAGCGGCGGGCTAAGAGCCCGCCGGTAAGTGCGACGACCGGGCTCTCAGCCCGCCGGTCAGCATCGGGGGCTAAGAGCCCACCGCTCCACTTCTGCTCTGCAACCGCAACACCTGCGGGGCTCTGTTCATCTTCGAACGGAGTTCCGCAGGCAACTCGCGCGGCTCGCGCGTGATCGCGACGATCACATGCTCGCCCTGACGCACCGGCAGTCGCGGGTAGTTGTTCTCCACTTCCTCCGTGCGCAGCAACACGAGCGGCTGCACGGCATCGCGCACCGCGCCGACGAGC
>DASVNL010000168.1:0-4711 GCA_036383875.1 Thermoanaerobaculia bacterium | reverse complement strand
ACGATCTCCGTCACGACGGGACGCTTCCACGCGCCCGACTTGTCGACCTTCGCCTTCACGCGCTCGGCGATCTGACGCTGCTCTTCATCGTGATAGAAAATCGCCGAGCGATACGACGTGCCGATGTCGTTGCCCTGGCGGTTCAGCGTCGTCGGGTCATGCAGCTTGAAGAAGAACTCGAGGATCTCTTCGTACGTGATGCGCGACGGGTCGTACGTGATCTGCACGGCCTCCGCGTGGCCTTCGTGATTCTGATACGTGGCGTTCTTCACCGAGCCGCCCGTGTAGCCGACGTCGGTCGAGATGACGCCGGGCATCGCGCGGATCAACTCTTCGACGCCCCAGAAGCAACCGCCCGCGAGCGTGGCCTTCTTGTACGACTTCGGATCGGTTGCAGTTTTCGGATCGAACATCTTCTTGAACTCCCCGTAGCCTTCGGCGTCGAGCTTCGCGACCGGCACGAAGCGCAGCGATGCGGAGTTCATGCAATAGCGCAGGCCGGTCGGGGCCGGACCGTCATCGAAGACGTGGCCGAGGTGCGAGTCGGCGTGCTTCGAGCGGACTTCGGTGCGATTCATGAAGAACTTGCGATCGGTCTTCGTGGTGACGTTCGCGGCGACGAGCGGGCGCGTGAAACTCGGCCAGCCGGTGCCGGAATCGAACTTGTCGAGCGACGAGAACAGCGGCTCGCCCGACACGACGTCGACGTAAATGCCGGCCTCGTGGTTGTTCCAGTATTCGTTGCGGAACGCCGGCTCGGTGCCGTCCTTCTGCGTCACGTCGTACTGAATGGATGAGAGCTTCTTCTTGAGCTCGTCGTCGGACGGCTTCGTGAACTGCGACATCGATCCTCCTTTGGTCTCGCTGGCGGCAGCGACGGGCGCGGACTGCGACTGCATGCAGCCGATGAGGAGAACCAGAACCATGGGGATGAACCGGGACTTGGGATAAACCACCGCGTGCCTCCTTGAGCTGCGTACTCGAAACGAATTGAGTACGACGGCTTATTCGATGCCGGAGGCACGCGATGGTTACATCAGTGTCGTGTGGATCTTCGCCTACCCTTCGGCACGGTGATCTGCGCCGTTGCACTGCTGGCTTCGCCGCAACCGTTCGTGATCTTCACCCAGTAACTCGCCGACAGGCCGAGCACCGGCGTCGTGAACGTCGCGGAGTCCGTGCCGACGGGAGACGTCGCATCGCCGGACAGGCCTTCGTACCACTGGTAGTGCAGCGTAGCCGTGCCTTCCGCGACGACGGTCAGCGTCACCGTCGAGCCGCCCTTCACTTCCTGCGCGGGCGTGGGCTGCGTCGTGATCGCGGGAGCGTTGCACGTCGGCTCCGAGACGGAGACGAGCACCGTGCGCGTCGAGATCTCGCCGCACGTGTTCGTGAGCGACGCCCAATACGACGTCGAGGTCAGCGGTGCGACATCGATGCTCGCACCCGAGCCCAGCAGAATGGTCTTGTCGGGTGCGATGCCCTGGTACCACTGGATCGTGACGCCGTCACCGGTCGCGACGACGGCGAGCTGCGTCGAGGTGTTCTTCACGATCGTGCGATCGGCCGGCTGCGTCGTGATGACCGGCAACTGACAGGGCGCGACGACGACCAGGTCGCTCGCCTTCGACACGCCGCACGCGTTCGTGACCTTCGCCCAGAACTGCGTCACGCCGGTGACGACGACCGGCAGCGACTGTCCCTCACCGACTTTCGGCGCGACGCTGCTGCCCGGATTCGAGCCGCGGAACCACTCGTACTTGAGCGGCCCCGTCGATGTCGTGCTCGCCGTGACGTTGAGTGTCCAATTCGCGCCGAAGCCCGTCGCGGTCGGCGTTCCGACGACGACGTCGGGACACGTCACTGTGATCGTCACGGCCTGCGAGTCAGCGGGCGGCGAACACTGTCCGTTGATGCGCACCCAGACTCTCGCCGTCGCGACGAGCGCGATGCTCGGCGTCGCGGATCGCGCGCCTGCAATCGGGTCGGACGTATCGCCGGTGTTGCCGACGTACCACTGATACGTGAGCGGCCCCGTGCCCGTGACTTCGACACTCATGTTCGCGGCGGTGCCGTACGTCGTGCTCTTCGGCTGCGGCTGCGCTGTGATCGACGGCGGATTGCACGCCTGCACGGTGACGGTGGCCGTGTTGCTGTTCACCGATCCGCACGCATTCGTGACGCGCACCCAGTACGACGTCGTCGAAGACGGCGAGAGGTTCGAGAGCGTCGACGAGTTCGTACCGGTCGGTGTCGAGGTGTCGGGCGCAGTGCCGATGTACCACTGGTAAGTGACCGCGGTACCCGTAGCCGTGACGGAGAGGCTCGTCGTCGCGCCGGCGAAGATGGTTTTGGTTTGCGGATGCGTCGTGATGCCGGGAAGCGAGCAGCCGTTGCCGTAAACCACGGCGGCCGCATCTTTGTCGTACTGCTTCAGGACGCCGTTCCAGCCGCACTGGACCTGCCAGTTCATGATCGCGTCGGCGTGATTCGGACTCTCGGCGGCGTGCTTGAAGCCGAGGGTGTGTCCGACTTCGTGCGTCATCACGCTGTTCAGACAGTTCTGCGAGCTGATCGTGATGTTGTTGACGACGACGTCGACTTCTTTGATCTTCCAGAACGACTCGCCCTCGAACGTCGACGGTCCGGTCGAATCCGTGATGCCGCCGATCGCGGCCGCGCTCGAAAACGGCGGCTGCAACGCGGTGTTGAAGAGAACGGCGTTCTTGCCATCGTCGACGTCGAGACCGCCGGTGGCGCTGTTGTCCACGCCGCCGTCGTCATAGTCGATGTTGGAGTCGGTGCTATTCCATTGTTGAAATGCCTTCGTGACGGATGCCGGACCATCGACGCCGGGCTGTGATCCGTTTCGGACCATGGTCGCCGTCGGCGGACTCCAGCGATAGAACGAGCCGCCGTCCGACAACAGATAGATGCCGCGTCCAGCATCGACTTGCGGTGTCCAATGGCTCGCGGCTTCGAAGCGATCGGCCGGCTCGTCGACGAAGTACGCCGTGCTCGGTCCGACGCTGCGCGACAACACGCCGCGGATGTGCGTCGCGAACGCGGACGCATCGCGCACGAGCTCGCGATGCGGCTCGAGGTTCTGATCGAAGCCGAAGACCTCGGAGCGCACGGCGAGACGACGCTGTCCGTCGTCGACGATGCGGAACTGGCCGAGGGCCATGACCAGCGTCGTGATGTCGTCGGTGGAGGCGTCGGTGAAGACGAGGTAGCGCTGCCCCGCGACGTACTGCGGCGTCCCGGGGATGTACTTCGCACTGTCGCCAAGATGCCCACCGCGCTCGGTGAGCACGAGATAGCTGCCGGCCGCGCGATCTCCCTTCAGCACCTCTTCGATGCGCAACGTGTAGCGCGTGACGATCGCGCCGCGATCGTTGCGCTCGACGAGCGACGTCACCGCGGTGCCGACCACAATATCGTCGGCCGCCGCGATCAGTGATTCGTCTGAAGGAACAATGAATGTCGCGGCGTGCAACGACAGAAACGACGACACGACGGCGAGGAAAAGCGACACGACCCGAATTGTCTGCATGAGGAACCCCTGGACTCTCTAGGGCAAACCGTACAGTCAAACGGCGCTGCTGTCACGTGTTGTGACGTTCCTCACATCGACGAATACCGCGTGTTTACTGCGTGTTTTCGGTGCGCGATGAAACACCGCTCTCGAATTCGCGCGCTCGCGCTCGCCTCGCAGACACGACTGGTGTTGTTCGCGGCGGTCTGGCTTTCGCTCTTCATCTACGCGGGACGTCCGCTGTTGATTGGCGCCGCCGTCGCGGGAATCGCGCCGGTGTTCGCGTGGAGCGCACTAGCGATTTTCGCGGCGCTGCCGCTGCTGTCGTTCTGGAATCGCGAGAGCACGATCACGAACTGGGCGGGCTACGCGATTCTCGCGTTGTTCTCCACGCTCCTCGTGCTCGTCTTCCTCGGCGACGTCGTCCGCGGCGCGTACGCGCTCGCACGCTGGACGTTCGCCGCACAAACGTGGCCGCTCCTCGATCCGCGCGGCATCGCGCTCACGATCCTCGGCGCGTCCGGCGCGTTATCGCTCGTCGGACTGGCGCAGGCGCGCTGCCCGCGTATCCGCAACGTGCGTGTCGCCATCGATGATTTGCCCGAGGAGCTCGAAGGATATCGCATCGTCCAGTGGAGCGATGTGCACGTCGGCCCAACGATTCGCCGACGCTTCGTGCAGACCCTCGTCGATCGCACGAACGCGCTGCAGCCCGACGCCGTCGCGATCACCGGCGACTTCGTCGACAGCGACGCCGCGACGTTCGGCGGCGAGATCGCCCCGATCCGCGACCTGCGCACGCGCGACGGTGTGTTCTACGTCACGGGAAATCACGAGTACTACTGGAGCCCCGAACAGTGGCTGCAGATTCTCGACTCGCACGGCGTCGAGTTTCTGCACAACGAACATCGCGTCGTCCGCAACGGCGGCATCGTCTTCGCCGGAATCACCGATCCCGTCGGACGCGGCACGCACCAGCAGGACCCGGATCGCGCGCTCGCGAATGCGCCGGCGAAGTCGGTCAAGATCCTCTTGTCGCATCGCCCGCAGGCGTCCGACGATGCGAATCGGCTGGGAGTGGACCTCCAGCTCTCCGGACATACGCACGGCGGTCAGTTCTTCCCATTCAACCTCGTGATCAAGAAGTTCCAGCCGCTCGTGGCCGGGCTGCAT
>DASVNL010000167.1:0-5947 GCA_036383875.1 Thermoanaerobaculia bacterium | reverse complement strand
CGTTCGACGGTCAGTCGTACGAGCTGACGAAGAACGCGTCGGCGTGGACCGCGCAGCTCGACGCGCCGTACGTCGACGGCACCGCCGACGTCACGAAAGACCTCGTCGTCACCGCCGTCGACAACAGCGACAACAGCGGCTCCGCGCCGCCGGTCTCGATCGTGATTCGCCCCGTCGTCGACGCGGCGACGCCGACGATTTCGTGGGCATGCGCCAGCGACGGCGCGATGTTCCCGGTCAATGCGACGGTTCCGCTGCGCGTCGTCGCACGCGCGCCGAACGCAACGAACGTGCTGCAGAAAGTCGAAGTCGTACTCACGGCACCGAGCGGCAGCACGACGACGATTCCGGCGACGCTCGTCGGCACCGATCTCTACGAAGCGCTCGTGCCGATTCCCGACGTCGCCGATCGCAGCACGTTCACCGCACGCGCGATCGTCACCGCGATCTCGGGCACGACCGCCGAATCGACGGTGACGTTCACTGCGGTCAAGGGCGCGACCGAAATTCGCACGAACGCGACCATCGCCGCGAACGACGCATCGCAGGACGGACGTACGCTCGTCGTCTTCAACGGCGCGACGCTGACGATCGCCGGCACGCACACGTTCGATCGCATCGTCATTCTCAGCGGCGGCGCGATCGCACCGACTACCGGCACCGCCATCAACGTCACCGCGACAAACGTGTATGTCGCGTGCGGCGGCGCCTTCGACGCCGACGAGCGCGGCTACCCGCTCTGGACGACGTATCCGGGCGTCACCGGACCCGACGCCGCAACGCACATCGGACGCGCGGGGGGCGCAACGAGCGGCCTCACATACAGCAGCATCTACCGTCCGCGCGAGCTCGGCTCGGGCGCCGTGAAGAACGGCGGCGGCGCGATTCGTCTGCAGGCTTCGACGCTCGTCGTCGACGGCGCGATCCGCTCGAACGGCGGCCACGCCGGTCAGTACAACGGCGGCGGCGCGGGCGGCTCGCTCTGGCTGCAGACGCAAACGATTCGCGGCACCGGCTCCATCGAAGCGCACGGCGGCTACGGCTGTCTCGGCGCAGGCGGCGGCGCGATCGCCATCGAGTTCACGAACGCATCGAGCATCCTTCCGACGTCGCGCGCGACGACCAGCGGCACCGCGTGCGGCGCGAACGGCGGGGCAGGGGTGGTCTTCGTCCGCAACGCCTCCTCGACGTATGGGGATGCATTCATCGAAGCCCCGGCCCTCGGCATCACCGAGCTCCCATCGCTCGGCAACGGCCTCGCCCAGACCGGCACCGCCGGCGCGACGCTCGTCACCGATCGCGCGGCCAACATCCCGTCGTACTTCGAAGGTCACTGGATCGAGATCGCGGGCACAAACGGAGTGAAGGGCACCTGGCGCATCGCGACGATCAACGCGAAGACCGTGACGCTCGCGCCGAACGGCAGCGAGTCGATCAGCCTCGCTGCTGCCGACACGTGGCGCGGCATCTATCGCTTCGACACGCTGCGCCTGCGCAACGTCGCTCTCGCCAGCGCCGATCGCATCGACGCGACGACGCTCGACAAGGACGCCGCGTCGTACTTCGTGTTCAACACCGGTGCACCGGTGCTCGACGCCGCGAAGATCGCGGTCCGTTCGACGTCGAGCGCAGTCGAAGTGTTCGGCACCGCGGGCGCGGTGTCGGATCCCGACGCACCGATCACGCTGACCGCGACCAACACGCGCACCACGCAAACGTTCACCGGCATCGCATCCGCGAGCGGCTCGTTCGCGGTCGCCGTCGCCGGCATCGTCGGCGACACGTTCACGCTGCGCGCAACGGACGGTCACGAGTTCCCGCTGTCGTCCGCGACGATCGCCGTGTCGGGCCAGATCGAAGAACTGAATCCGATCGCGACGCTCACCATCGCGACGACGACCGTCACCGGCGGCACCAGCACGTTCGGCACGATCCGACTCGCGTATCCCGCGCGCACCGGCGGCGTGTCCATCGCACTCACGAGCTCGAGCGCGTACGCAACGGTTCCGACGACAGTCCTCGTGCCGGCCGGCACGACCGTCGCGCAGTTCACGATCACAACGACCGCACCCAGCGCCGCCGTCGACGCGACGATCACCGCGATCGGTTCGACGACGAAGTCCGCGATCGTCACGATCACGCCGTCCGCGGCGTCGTCGCTTATCGACCTCTCCGTCTCCTCCGCGACCATCGAAGGCGGCCAGAGTCTCAACGGCACCGTCCTCCTCGGCACCCCCGCACCCGCAGGCGGCGCATTGGTCTTCCTCGCATCAACATCGCCGCATGCACTCGTGCCCGACACCGTCGTCGTTCCGGAAGGCGCGACGCAGGCCTCGTTCACGATCACGACGAAGAAGGTCGGCGCGAACACGCCGCTGCAACTCAGCGCGACATGGGCCACGACGCGCACCGCCGATCTGCAACTCACGCCATGCGCGTCGATGGGCAGCGTGACCGCGCCGACGTCGTCGACGCTCAACACGACGTGGGTCGATGACGCCGCACCCGCCGGCGCGATCGTCTCCGGCGACGCGACCTTCGATGCAACGCGCGTCGCGTTCGGTGCGTCCTCGCTGCACTTCCTCCCGCCCACATCGACGTCTGTCCGCACGTACGCATTCACGAACGCAGCCGCGCTCGCGACGACGACGAGCGATCGCCTGTCGCTCTGGGCACTCGTCAATCCCTGCAATCCGCCGCGCCAGATCCTCGTGACCTGGAGCGACGGCACGAACGCGTATCGCGCGTCGTGGGGCGAGAGCCGCATCGATCCGACGCTTCCGCAGATCTCCGCGGGCGCGTTGCCGGACGGCGGACAGTGGACGCGCCTCGACGTGCTCACGCGCGCGTTCTATTCATCGAACCGCAGCCTCACCGGTCTGACGATCAGCGTCGACGGCGGCGAGGTCTGGTTCGACGGCATCGGCGTCGCGGCCTGCTCGTTCGCCGCGAACGCGCCCGCACCGCCGTCGTATCCGCTCATCGACTCGGTGTTCCTCGACGACGACACGCCCACGGGCGCGACGTTCGCGGGCACACCGTGGACGTGGGACACGACGCAGCGCTCGTCGGGCACGCGCTCGCACGTCGAGCCGCTCGCGTCCGGCCTGCACCTCCATTACTTCTACAACGACCCGAACCAGATCTCGATCGCACCGGGCGACGTGCTCTTCACCGACGTTCTGCTCGATCCGTGCAACCCGCCGCGCGAGATCATCCTGCAGTGGTTCCACGGTACCGAGTGGGGCCGCGCGTACTGGGGCGAAGACCTCATCGACGCGCCGCGCTATCGCATCGGACCGCTGCCCGAAACGGGCAAGTGGGTGCGTCTCGAAGTGCCGGCGGCGATGCTCGGACTCAACGAGCGCAAGATCTCCGGACTCGCGTTCGTGCTGCACGACGGCCGCGCGTGGTTCGATCACAGCGGCAAGTTCTCGCGCGTCAATCTCGCGCTGAAGAAGACGGCGCGCCAGTCGAGCGACCTCTCGCCGGACGATCCCGCGAGCCGCGCGGTCGACGGCAACGTCACCAGCGGACACGGCTCGATGAGCGTCACGCAACCGCTTGCCGAACAGTGGTGGGAAGTCGACCTCGGCAGCGTCGCTCCGATGATCGAGTCGATCGAGATCCGCGGACGCACCGACTGCTGCGTGAATCAGACCGCCGACCTCACGGTCCTCGTCTCCGACACGCCGATCACCGCGTCGACGCTGACCGCCGCGCGCGCATTGAGCGCGTCGGGCGTCGGCGTGTATCGCAACCCCGGCGCGATCGGCAGTGCGTACACGATGCAGGTCGGACGCTCCGGCCGCTACGTGCGCGTGTGGCGCGGCGGCACCGACTACTTGTCGTTGCCCGAAGTGCTCGTGTGGGCTCCTGCAACGCCGGCACCCGTGAACGTCGCGGCGGGCAAGTTCGCGTACGCGCCGCCGTCGCAGACGTTCCTCGAGTACTGGCCCGAGTACGCCGTCAACGGCAGCTCGAACGACACGTACAACACGACTGGCGGCATGTTCCACGCGAACGCCTCGATCGCGCCCGAGCCGTACTGGCAGGTCGACCTCGGCAAGGTCGAGGCGATCTCGAAGATCGACATCGGCGCGCGCACCGACTGCTGCCCCGAACAGCTCACGGGCTACTACGTCCTGACGTCGAACGTGCCGTTCGCATCGGCCTCGCTCGCGACGACGCTGGCCGATCCGAACGTCTCCGCGTTCTACGTCGGCTCGTTCGTGCCGATGGCCAATGTCGCGGTGAATCGCACCGCGCGTTACGTCCGGCTGCAGAAGCCGGGCAGCGGAATCATCGTCTTCACCGAAGTGCGCGTCTGGTCGCAGCTCACGAACACGAAGGTGTTCGCGCTGCCCGACACGCCGCCCACTTCGGCTTCATCCACGTCATTCGATTTCAAGAGCGCGTATCGCCGCTTCCGGCCCGGCGCGCTCGCCGTTCGCTGATTGCTCATGCCGACAAAGATGCGTAAGACACTGTGGTTGTCGCTCGTCGTTCTGCTTTGCTCCGGTGCGTTCGCGCAACCGGCGGAGGTGAGCTACAGCGATGATTTCCAGAGCTACGGCGCGCCCGCGAATCCGCCGGGCTGGGCCGACAAGTCGATCGGCGGCTCGACCGCGAACGGTTTGTACAAAACGTGGCACGACCCGCTGCAGGGAAATCAGGGGTCGAACATCGTCTTCGGCACCAAGCAGTCGTCGGGACATCCCGAGGGAAACAACCCGCGCATCGGCACCTTCTCGACGTTGACCACGAAGACGTTCGCGGGCGCGAATCGCTTCGAGTATCGCGGACGCTTCATCCGCACCGACAGCGACACGCGCGTCGGCCTCACGTTCTTTTCGTCCTATCCCGAATCCGACTCGTACTACCTCGTCGGACTCTGGTCCGTTCCGAACTCGTCCGCGCTCACGATGCAGCTCTTCGGCTTCGGCGCGGGCACGCCGACGGGCACGATCAACAGCGGATTCACGCCCGCGGCGAACACCTGGTATCGCTTCCTGATTCAGGTCGATGACGCGAACAACGCGACGAAAATTCGCGCGCGCTTCTGGCCCGACGGCGCGAGCGAGCCGACGACGTTTTCGATCGACGCGATCGACAGCGCCGCGACGCGACTGAAGCAGGGACGCATCGGCTTCTGGTCCGCGGTCAAAGGCGACTCGTATCTCGACGACCTCTCCGCGAAGTCGCCCGTGATCCGCTCGGCTCCGGTCATCACCTTCACCGAATCGAACGTGCCGCTCGCGGCAAACACGCTCACGAAATTCAACCGCGACGCGCGCGTCGGCGTGCAGGCGACGAGCGAGGGCTCGACCATCGCGTCGCTGACCGTGACGTTGGATGGGAACCCATACACGCCGCTGACGCCGGTCACGGCCGAAGGCACGCACACGATCAAGGCCGTCGCGATCGACGCGTTCGGCACGCGCACCGAGAGCGAGACGCAGATCCTCGTCGACAAGACCGCGCCGGTGTTGAGCGTCACGGGCGTGACCGAAGGGATGCTCGTCAATCACCCGGTCGTGCCGCTGTTCACGGCCACCGATCAGACCAGCGTCACCCTCACCGCGACGCTCGACGGAGTCGCGATCGCGTCGGGCGCGAGCATCACGAGCGACGGTGCCCATGTCCTCAACATCATCGCGACCGACGCCGTCGGCTGGACGAGCAGCGTCGTCGTCCACTTCACGATCGATCGCACGCCGCCATCGATCGCATTCACGTCGCCCTCCGACAATCAGAAACTCTTCGCTCGCACCGTCACCGCGCAAGGCACGTTCGCCGGTGCGGTCCGCGTCACCGTGAATGGCGCCGAAGCCACGCTGAACGCGAACGCGTTCACCGCGAACGTGACGCTCAACGAAGGCGTGAACACCCTCACCGCGACGGCGACCGACGCGGCAGGCAACACCGCGACCGCGACGATCCACGT
>DASVNL010000166.1:0-9327 GCA_036383875.1 Thermoanaerobaculia bacterium | reverse complement strand
GCAGGACGCGATCGATCGCGTGAAGCTCCAGAAGATGGAAGGGTGGGATCTGCTCAAAGTGCATGAGGGACTCACCGTCGCCGAGTACGACGCGATGGCGAAGACCGCGCACGAAGTCGGGATGCGCTTCGGCGGTCACGTACCCGAAGACGTCGGCGTGATGCACGCGATCGCGATGGGGCAGGAGACGTTCGATCACATGGCCGGCTTCGTCGAGTATCTCGACGGCGACAAGGGTCCGGTGAACGACAAGAAGCTCGCGGAGCTCGTGAAGAAGCTGAAAGACGCGAAGGCGTGGGTCGTTCCGACGTCGGCGCTGTGGGACACGCTGTACGGCATCACACCCGTCGAGGCGCTGAAGAAGTACGACGAGTTGAAGTACATCCCGCAGGGCACGGTCGACGCGTGGGCGAAGATGTACGAGGACCGCAAGAAGCAGACGACCGCCGCGACGTCGAAGAACGTCTCGACGAATCGCGTGAAGATCTTCAAGGTGCTGAACAAGGCGGGCGTGAAGATCGTGATGGGCACCGACGCGCCGCAGCAGTTCAGCGTGCCGGGTTTCTCGCTGCATCGCGAGATGCAGTGGATGCGCGCCGCCGGCATGACGCCGTACGAGATTCTGCGCAGCGGCACGGTGAACGCCGGCGAGTATTTCGCGAAACAGGATTCATTCGGCACCGTGGAGCCGGGACGTCGCGCCGACCTCGTGCTGCTCGAAGCGAATCCGCTCGAGAACGTCGCGAACGTCGCGAAGATCAGCGGCGTGATGGTGCGCGGCAAGTGGTACGCCCGCACGGATCTCGATGCAGGACTGACGACGATTCAGGCGAAGTACGCGAGGTAGTTGGCGGTTGTCGGGAGGCCGGCCACGACGTGCCGCCTCGATATCCCTTCAGTGGCGCACGGAGCGCCGCTTGACGTACGCGGGCGTGAGCGCCCACTGGACGATGCCGCTCAGGTGAGCCCGAAAATACGCGGACTGCCAGACGTCGATGCGATGTCCGAGGGCGGTGTAGACGACGCGCCCGAGTCCGAACGACTTCTCCCACGCGAGCGGTTTCGATTCGAGCGACAACAACACGCGCAGCGACGGCGGATTGATGCGGCCGAACTCGTAGAACTCTTCGAACAGCACATGCGGTGAGTCGAGGTTCTTCGTCGCGGGATGCGTCGCATCGACAACGACGATCTCGCCGTTCGCTTCCGGCGGATGCGACACGAACTCGGCGCCGATCATGTCGAGGTAGTCCGGGAGGCTGTGCCACGTGTCGCTCGCGCTGTGGACTCCGGCGAACGTCCCGCCGTTGCGGATCCATGCGAGGAGCGTGTTCGCCGCGGACAACGGCAACTCGCCGGTGGTGTTGACGAAGAACACGGCGTCGGCGGTTTGCAAGTCGAGCACTGCGAGCTCGTCTTCGGTGCGGATGAACGAGATGTCGGCGTTCTGCTCCGCGACGATCGCCGCGAGGACGAGCTCCGCGGTTTCGATCGAGTCGTGGCGGAAGCCCGTGGTCGCGGTGACGACGACGATGTGCGGCCGCGCGAGGATCTGCCCGCTGATGAGCATGAACAGCAAATGTAGCAGCAGGCGCACGTCGCTCTTCGCAGCAAAACGGCTGCCGCGCCACTACAATCGTGCGCATGCTCGATCGTGCAACGTACGTGGTGAAAGAACGCACCGGCATCATGAAGCTCGTCGATACCTACGATCTGCTCGATCCGGAGTCGGGTCAGCCGATCGGCATCGCGAAGGAAGAGCCGCCCGGGTTCGTGAAGTACGCGCGGTTGCTGATGAACAACAAGTGGTTCCCGACGACGGTCAACGTGTACGAGCACGAAGGCGCGCCGCCGATGCTCTCGATTCACCGCGGCGTCGCGATCTTCCGTCCCCGCGTCCACGTCCGCCTCGGCGGTCGCGACATCGGCTACTTCCAGGCGAAGGTGTTGTCGATCGGTCCGTCGTTCCGCATCTTCGACATGCAGGATCGCGAGATCGGCGCGGTGAAGGGCGACTGGAAGGGCTGGAACTTTCAGCTGCTTGGCCCGAACGGTGAAGAGCTCGGACGCGTGACGAAGAAGTGGGCCGGCCTCCGCGAGCTGTTCACGACCGCCGACACGTACGTGATCTCGATCGGCGACCGCTCGCGCGGCAATCGCGAAGTCGCCGCGTTGCTGCTCGCAGCGGGGCTCGCGATCGACACCGTCTTCAAAGAGAAAGATGAGTGAGTTCGACGAGCGGTGGAAGGCAGCAGTCCGATTTCGCAAAGCGTCGCGCGAGCTCGAGCCGCTGCTGCACGGCGTCTTCGACTCGATGACTGACGACGCGACGCTGCGCGTCGCGTTGGAACGACTGCTCGAGTTTCTCGCGAGCAGCGCCGGTCGCACGGATGCGAACTGTTCGACGACGTACTACTTCATCACGTCGACGGAAGAGCGCTGGCGAGGATCGCGCGACGAACTGCACGCGATCCTCGACGACATGAGCGGCACACTGCAGGACTCGATCTACGCGCCGGACATCGCGCGCACGTTCGAGTCGACGCCCGAGCAATTGCTCACGCGCGTGCGCGGCGTGAACTCGTAGCGCGCGCTTCCGGCGCTACGTTTGTTGCGCGCTAGCTCATCCAGTTAGTGCCGGCTTCCTTGTTCCACTTCGTGGTCATCTTCTTCGCCTTCGTCCAGAACTCGATCGAGCCGCGGCCGGTGATGTCACCGGTGCCGAACTTCGATTCGTTCCAGCCGCCGAAGCCGAACGGCTCGCGCGGGACGGGCACGCCGACGTTGACGCCGAC
Source organism: Thermoanaerobaculia bacterium (assembly GCA_036383875.1). Classification (GTDB taxonomy): domain Bacteria; phylum Acidobacteriota; class Thermoanaerobaculia; order Gp7-AA8; family Gp7-AA8; genus QHVT01. The sequence goes on along the minus strand of DASVNL010000166.1, from coordinate 6,532 downwards.
CATGCCGGCGCTCGCGTTTTCCATGACGTAGCGCGCGACGCCGCCGCTCTCCGTGAAGACGGAAGCCGCGTTGCCGTACGGTGAGCGATGCTGCACGGCGAGCGCCTCGTCGACGTCTTTCGTGCGGATGATGGTCATGACCGGCCCGAAGATTTCTTCCTGCGCGATGCGCATGTCGGGCGTGACGTGATCGATGAGCGTCGGGCCGACGTAGTAGCCGTTTTCTTTGCCGGCCACGGTGTAGCCGCGACCATCGACGATGACCTTCGCGCCCGCTTCTTCGGCTTCAGTGATGTAGCGCTCGATGCGGTCCTTCGCCGCTTTCGAGATGACTGGTCCGAGGTGGACGCCGGGGACCATTGCGCGAAGGATGCTGCTCATGCGATCGATGATGTGATCGGTGTGGCCGACGGCCATCAACACCGACGCCGCCATGCAGCGCTGTCCCGCGCACCCCGACATCGACGCGACGACGTTCGACGACGTCATGTCCGGCTCGGCGTCCGGCATCACGATGAGGTGATTTTTCGCGCCGCCGAGGGCCAGGGCGCGCTTGAGATTGTGCGTGGCGCGGCGATAGACGATCTTCGCGACGTGCGTCGAGCCGACGAAGCTCACCGCCTCGATGAACGGGTTGTCGCAGATCGCCTCGACCGTGTCGATGCCGCCATGCACGATGTTCAGTACGCCGTCGGGAAGTCCTGCTTCCTTTAACAACTCCGCGATCTTCGCGGCGCTGAGCGGCACCTGCTCGGATGGTTTGAGGATCATGCAGTTGCCGAGTGCGAGCGCATTCGGCAATGTCCAATTCGGGACCATGTTGGGGAAGTTGAACGGCGCGATCGAGGCGACGACGCCGACCGGATAGCGCTCCACGCGACACTCGACGCCGCGCGAGACTTCGAGCACTTCGCCCGGCACGATCTGCGGCAGCGACGTTGCGAACTCGCACAGCTCCGCGCTCTTCGCGACTTCCGCTTCCGCCTCGCCGCGAATCTTTCCGTTCTCTTCACTGACGAGCGCGCCGAGCTCGGTGATGTGTTTCTCGAGCAGTGCCTTGTAGCGATAGAAGACCTGCGCGCGCTCTTTGATCGGCGTCGCCGCCCAACCCGGCAGTGCTTTGCGCGCGGCGTCGGCCGCGGCGTCGACTTCGCGCGCGCCGGACAGCGGCACGCGGGAGATCACGCTCCCGTCGCTCGGATTCGTGACGTCGAGGTAATCGCGCTCGTGCGCGTCGACGAATTCGCCGCCGATGTAGTTGCGGACGTCGGGATACCGGTTCGTGAGGATCGCAGACATGATGATTTCTCCTGAGTGCGCGAAAGGGTATCGCTTTTCGTGTCTCTTGCGCACCAGACCCATCCGCCCGCATGATTCGCGCACATGTCGAAACTGGGCCAGTTGTTCCGCACGAAATCGCTCGACGCGCTCGTCGCCGAGACGCAGGAAGAAGGGCATCAGCTCAAGAAGGTGCTGGGTCCGTGGAATCTCGTCGCGCTGGGCATCGGCGCGGTGATCGGGGCGGGCATCTTCGCCACGATCGGCACCGCCGCAGCGGGCGACGCGCATCGTCCCGGCGCCGGTCCCGGACTGATGCTGTCGTTCGTGATCACCGCGATCGTGTGCGGATTCACGGCGCTCTGCTACGCGGAGTTCGCGTCGATGGTGCCGGTCTCCGGCTCCGCGTACACGTACTCGTACGGCACGCTCGGCGAGCTGGTCGCGTGGATCATCGGCTGGGATCTGATCATCGAATACGCGATCGGCAACGTCGCGGTCGCGATCTCGTGGGCGAACTACATGAACACGCTGCTGGAAGGCATAGGCGTGTCATTACCAAGATGGCTCGCGATCGATTACAAAACGGCCGCGGCGAAGATGCCCGAGGTCGTGGCGAACGCGCCGCACATCCTCGGCTTTGCGATCGTCTTCAACATCCTCGCGCTGGCGATCGTGGCGTTCATCACGATCGTGCTGGTGTGGGGCATCCGCGAATCCGCGAGCTTCAACTTCTGGATGGTCGCGCTGAAGCTCGTCGTCCTCGGCTTCTTCGTCATCGTCAGCTTCAAGTTCGTGAAGCCGGCGAACTGGACTCCGTTCGCACCCAACGGCATGACCGGCATCTTCTCCGGCGCCGCCGTCGTGTTCTTCGCCTACATCGGCTTCGACGCCGTCTCGACAACCGCGGAAGAAGCACGCAATCCGAAACGCGACATGCCGATCGGCATCATCGGCTCGCTCGTCGTCTGCACGATCATCTACGCGATCGTAGCTGCAGTCTTCACGGGCATGATCCCGTACCCGGCGCTGCATGGCGCGATCGCCAGCGAACAGGCCGAGCCGCTCACGCTCGCGATGAAGTACGTGCAGATGCCGAACTGGATGGTCGGCGTCGTCGCCGCAGGATCGGTGATCGCGCACACGGCCGTGCTGCTCGTCTTCCAGCTCGGACAGCCGCGCATCTTCTTCGCGATGTCGCGCGACGGTCTGCTGCCGAAGTTCTTCGCGAAGGTGCATCCGAAGTACGGCACGCCGCACGTCTCGACGATCATCACCGGTGTCGGCGTCGGGGTGTTCGCGATGTTCACGAATCTCGAGGAGATGGTCGATCTGACGAACATCGGAACGCTGTTCGCGTTCTTCCTCGTCTGCGTCGGCATCATCATCCTGCGCTTCAAAGACCCGAATCGCGAACGGCCGTTCAAGGTGCCTTTCGGCATCGTGCTGCCGGTCCTCGGCGCGGTGTCGTGCATCGGTCTCGCGATCTATCTGCCGCCGAGCTCGTGGTGGCGCTTCGCGGGCTGGCTCGCGATCGGCCTCGTCTTCTACTTCATCTACGGATATCGCCACAGCCGCCTGCGCCATCCGGGTCACGTGCACGCGGTGCCGCCGGATCCTCCGATGTTCAACTCGTGATCGCGAGAGCCCGCCACCTCATCGACACCCTCGGGTTGCATCCGCATCCCGAGGGTGGGTGGTACCGGCAGGTGTTCAAGTCGGCGGAGCGCGTGACGCGGCAGAGCGACGGCGTGGATCGCACGGCGCTCACGACCATCTACTTTCTGCTCGTCGAAGGGACGTACAGCGCGTGGCATCGCGTGTCGTCCGATGAGGTCTGGCACTTCTACGAAGGCGACGCGCTGGAACTGCTGACGCGCGAGGGTCGCGTCACGCTGAATGCGGAGAACCGCGTGCACGTGATTCGCGCGAACGAGTGGCAAGCCGCGCGTCCCCTCGGCGCATACACGCTCGTCGGCTGCACCGTCGGGCCGGGATTCGAGTTCGACGATTTCGAAATGAACCCCGGCCCTCTGGCGTAATCGAAACGAATCAGTACGTGACGCCGAGGCGATAGCTGCCGTCGTTCGTGCGATTGTCGGTCACGGCGCCGTAGATGAAGCACGTGCCGGACGCGGAGCTCGACTGGAAGCGCAGCGAGCCGCCGGCGTTCATCGCGACGCCGCCGAGGACTTCGGCCGCGCTGAATTGACGGAACGTGTTTGCCGGCACCGTGATGGAGTTGCTGCCGACGAACGCTCCGGTCGGCGCCCACGATCCGACGTTGAGCGTCACGTCCTTGTCGAACGTGCGGATGCCGACGTTGAGGCGGAAGTTCGTGAGGCTCGAAGGCACGGCGACGCTGGTGACGTCGAGCGGACGCATCACGTCGAAGGGCGTCATCATCTCGACGGTGAATCCGGACGTGCCCGCGGTGCCGGCGTCGTTGTAGACGCGCGCGGTGACATCGGGCGGCATCCCGGAGTTCAGCACGAGGTCCATCGTGCCGAGGCCGGACTGGCCCATCGCGACGAGGATGTCGTCGAAGTTGGCCGTGGCATTCGCGGGCAACTGGATGTTGATGAACGGATCGTTCGACTTCGCGACGGCGCCGGCCGGGTGATAGACGAGCGTGAGATCGGTGGGATAGCTGCTGCGGCTCGTGAGTTGAAGGCCGGTGCGGAAGAACGATCCGAAGTTTCCGGCGAGCGAGCCGACGACCGGAATGTAGCCGTGCACCACGGCAGCTTCGCTCGACGCGCGAATGTTCGGGATCGAGCTGTTGCCGACCTGCAAGTTTCCGGTCGTGCCGGTGACGTCGCTCTGATGGAGTCCGAACGTGTTTCGCACCGGGCCGTTTGACACGACGATGCCGCCGCAGTTCACGGGGAGTTGCACGGCGCCGATGAGATCGGACTGCACGACGGGCACGGGAGGATCGAGCGTGTAGGTGTTGATGCCGTTCTTCACGTTGAACGGTCCGCGCTCCGCGAACACGGCGGTCGTGAAGCCGCTGGAGCGGCGCAGGAACTTGATCTTCAGCGCTTGATTGCACGTCGTGTTGGACGGTGCGCTCGTCCAGAAGACCGTCACCGTCGTGAGCGTCCCGGCTTCCTTGGCGGGATGCTGATAGTCGACGAGCGTCAGCGGTGTGGCGACGTAGTTGGATCCTCCGCCGCTATGCAGATAGCCGACGGTCACCGCGGCGGCGGCGTGGAACGAGAGGACGAGAAAACAGACCAGCAACGCTCCCCGGGAACGGGCAAGGGTCATGCGCAGTCACTCCTTTTTCTTCGATTGCGGATCGAGGCGAAAATGGTACACGATGCGTTTCGGCGTGGCCGGATTTGTCCCATCACCGGCCGCATCGCGCGCGGCCGCGCTCCTACGATGAACGTCGAAGGAGAACCGAACATGAGCACCGCACTACTCGTCGTCGACATCCAGGACTCGTTCAAAGTCAGTCCCGAGCGCTGGGCGACGCGCAACAATCCGGCGTTCGAAGAGAACGTCACGAAGCTGATCGCGACGTTCCGCGAGGCGTCGCTGCCGATCTACTTCGTGCTGCACAACGACTCCGATCCCGGCTTCCGTCCCGGCGATCCCGAAGTCCGGCTGATGGACTTTCTCGACAAGCGCGAGTCCGATCCTCTGGTCACGAAGAACACGCGCAACTCGTTCACGAGCACGGACTTGCATCAGCGTTTTCAGCAAGCGGGCGTCGACAAAGTCGTGGTGTGCGGTATCTCGACGGAGCAATGCTGCGAGACGACGACGCGCGTCGCCGCGGATCTCGGCTACGACGTCGACTTCGTCATGAACGCCACCGCGACCTTTCCGATCGGGACGTTGTCGACGGACGCGATCGTCGAGCGCACGGAGGCGGTGTTGCGTGGCCGCTTCGCGCGCATCGTGACGGCGAACGAGGTCGCAGAGGAGTTGCTCGTATCCGCGACGTAATCTTCGTCGTGCTGCCGCAGGTCGAGATTCTCGATCTGGCCGGGCCGCTGCAGGCCTTCTACGAAGCGAATGCGACGCGTGCGCGATATCGCGTGCGCGTCTGCTCGCCGCGAGAGCGCATCGAGTCGCATCACGGCGTGGTGCTGGCCGATCTCGACCCCTTGCCTGACGACGCCGGCGACGCGCTGGTGATCGTGCCGGGCATGCCGTACGCGCGGACGGAGAAACTCGATCGCGGCGTCGTGCGCTGGCTGACGCGCGCGGCACGCGGCGGCGCCCACATCGCCTCCGTCTGCACCGGCGCCTTCGTCCTCGGCGAAGCCGGACTGCTCGACGGCCGTCGCTGTACGACGCACTGGTCGCGCACGACGGAGCTCGCGAAACGCTTTCCGCGTGCGCGCGTGCTCGTCGATCGTTTGTTCGTGACCGAGGAGAACATCACGACGAGCGCGGGCATCGCGTCGGGGATCGACATGGCGCTCGCGTTCATCGAGCAGAGCGACGGTCCCGTCGTCGCGGCGGAAGTCGCGCGCGAGATGGTCGTCTATCTGCGACGGGACGGCGCGCAGGAACAGTCGAGCGTCTATCTCGATCATCGAACGCATCTGCATCCCGGCGTGCATCGCGTGCAGGACTGGATCGTGCGCAATCCGGCGGAGCAGTCCACGCTCGAATCCTTCGCGGAAGTCGCGGGCATGTCGCCGCGCAGTCTCACGCGCACGTTCCGGCAGGCGACCGGCATCTCCGTGCACGACTTCGCGACGCGCGTGCGTGTCGAGCTCGCGAAGAGTCTGATGAACGATCCGTCGCTGACGATGGAAGCCGTCGCGCACCGGTGCGGATTCACCAGTGCGCGACATCTCCGTCGTTACGTGAAGCGCGGCTAGAACTTCCCGTTGTCGTTCTTCCACTGCTCGCGCGGCGAGATCGCCTCGGTCGTGTTCCAGTGCTGCACGATCTTGCCGCCCTCGACGCGGAAGAGGTCGTAGAACGAAGTGTGCTGACGCTCGCTCACGACGAGCACGAAGTCGCCTTTGCCGAGAACCTTGTGGATGCGTTCGGGCTGCAGCGTTTCGGCGTGCGCGCGGACGAGTGCTTTGTTCGCTTCTGTCTGATCGAGATTCGTCGCCTGCGTCGGGCCGTCGAAGATCGCGCGGTCGGTCGTTTCCTGCAGGTTGTCCCAATGCTCGACGATCTGGCCGCCTTCGAAGCGGAAGATGTCGAAGCCGGTCTTCGGTCCGAAGAAGTCGTAGTCGGTGTGTGCGAAGACGAAGTCGCCGTCTTCGAACACGCG
>DASVNL010000165.1:0-6569 GCA_036383875.1 Thermoanaerobaculia bacterium | reverse complement strand
CAGCGATGCGTATCCGAAGTTGAACCACGCGCGGCCGGAGTTCGGGTACTTCTGCACGAGCATCTTGTGATGCGCGGCGGACTCGTTCCAACTGTCTTCGTTGTCGAAGACGAAGCGAACCCAGTCGCCGCGGCTCGGACCGTGGAGATCGAGCTCGGACGCGCGATCGCGCATCGCCGCGTAGCCCGGCTGCTTGCGCAGGAACGCGACGTCCGGATCGTTCTCGAGCTTGTCCTCGCTCGAGAATCCGTTTTCGATCGCCTTCTCGAGCCAGATCATGCCGTTGTGCGCGTCGCCCTTGAGCGAGTACGCACACGCGATGTTGTAGGTCGCGGAGCTGACGTTCTCGTCGGCCGCGATGGCTTTCTCGAACGCCGCGATGCTGTCGTCGAGCTTGCGCAGACGGAGCAGGTCGAGGCCGACTTCGAACCAGTCGTCGCCGTCGTGCTTCAGGTTCTGGCGCTGCTTGAGGTACTCGTAACGCTCGACGGTTTCCTGCACGCGGCGCGTCGCGACGTCGCCGAGCTCGGTCTTGAGCAGCGCGGCGAAGCGTGGGTCGGTGCGGATCGGATCGAAGTCCGAGTCGTCGGCGATGTGATCCAGATCGTCCCAGCCGCGATTGAGTGCTTCGCGCAGCGTCGGGATCGCGCGATCCGCGTCGCCGAGGAGTGCGAGCGAGCAGGCGGCGTTGTAGAGCGACTTGCCGTCGGCGTATCCGAGGTCCGCGGCTTTGCGGAACGCGGACGCGGCTTCTTCGTAGCGATCGTTGCGGTAGTAGTCGTAGCCGCGCTCGTACCACTCTTCACCGTTGCGCGGCGTGCGCGCAAAGCGATCGGCGCGCTTGTCGTACTTGCCGAGTTTCGCGATCACGAAGTCTTCGATCGCGTCGATGTGATCGACGACGTCCATCTCGGAGTCGCTGTCGTGGTGCTTGACCTCGACCTTGCCGGACGTCGCGACCTGCTTCTGCGCTTCCGCGCGCTTCTCGACGAGCTTCTCTTTCGCCGGTTCGGCGGTGAGACGCACGGCGGCGATCGGGATGATCACGCCGATCGCGAGGGCGCAGGCGATGGCCACGCCACGTCCGCTGAACACGCGGCGGGCGACGTGGGGCTGGAGGATGGAGAGGAGGCGGCCTTCGAGCTGTGATTTTCTTGACATGGCGAGTGTGACCGAACGGAACGGATCGAATGTCGGCATGGAGCGGGCGATGGCGAGGAGGTGATCGGCGTAGTCCGAAGGCTTGGTGCCGCTGGCGAGCACGAGATCGTCGCAGGCGCGTTCGCATTCGCTGCGGCCGGCGCGCTCGAGAGTCCAGGCGAGGGGATGGAACCAGAACAGTGAGACGGCGATGCGAGTCAGAAGAAGCGAGACGCCGTCGTAGCGCTTGAGATGCGCGAGCTCGTGCAGCAGCACGACGCGCAGCCGCTCGACGGGCCACGTCACGACGTCCGCGGGGAGGAGCAGCACGGGCTTGAACACGCCCCAGATCACCGGCACGCTGATGCGCGACGAGCGCAGCAATCGCACTTCGGTGTTGAGCGCGAGACGATCGCGCGCAGCGTCGAGCTCGCGCAGTGCGTCGTCATGCTTCAACTCTTCGGCGTGACGCGCGACGTGCCACACGGCCAGCAGGCCGAGGAGCATTTGCGCGAGGAGCAGCGCGGCGACGATGCCGATCGCGACGACGATCCAGCCTTTCCATGTCGACTTCGTCACGCTGATCGCGCGCTCGACTGCCGTCAACGGCTCTTCAGGCACAAACGCTTTCGCGACGGAGATCGCCGAGCCGACGGTGACCGCGGGACGATCGCTCGCAGTCGCCGCGCGACGTGCCGACGGGGAGGCGCTGTCTTCTTCGGAGAGCAGGCGATCTTTGAGCTGTGCCTGTGCGGTCGGCTTCTCCGCGACCGCGAGATGCCACGCGGGCAGCGACGCGCTGACGAACGGCATCGCGACGATGGCGATCAGCGCGGCGGTCGCGACGAGGTGCTTCGTGGCCGCAGACGCGCGCGGAATCACCAGCAGGAGCAGGCGCGCAATCGCGAGGATCAGCGTCACTTTCACCGCCAGCAACAGCAGCCCCTCGGCCGCATTCGCAGCCTGAAACTTCGCGGCGAGCTCGAATAGAGTGGCCATGTCAGCGTCCTTCCTTGCGGGCCTGGTCAATGAGACGCGAGAGCTCTTCGAGCTCGTCGCCGGACATCTTTCCCTTTTGCCGCTCGATCAGCGTCGCCACGACGTTCGCGGCGGAGCCGTCGAAAAACGTCGAGAGGAGGTTGTCGAGCGCGGACAGCCGGACTTTTTCGCGATTCACGGTAGGGATGTATACGTACCGGGTGCCGTCATGTTGATGCTTGAGGTGACCTTTCTGCTCGAGCACCCGCAACGTCGCCCGCACGGCCGAGTAGCTCGGCGGCTCCGCCATCCCCTCCATGACTTCAGTGGCGGTGGCGCGCCCTTTCGTGAAGATGATGTTCATCATCTCCCTCTCCCTGCGGCTGAGCGGATCCTGCTGTTTTTTCAACATGTGCTGAAAATCTAGCACCTGAATAGGATTGCGGCAAGGGGGTGGGAGAAAGTTCACAAGCGGTTGGCGGTTGGCAGTTGGCGGTTGGCGGGAGGCCGCCGCCCACCCACGAGCGCGCCATCACGGAACCGCCAACCGCCAACCGCCAACCGCCAACTCCGTTGTACGATTCGCGCTCTTTTCTCAGGAGGCACACATGTCCGGACCCATCACCCAATTCATCGACCATCACTACCGACACTTCAACGCGGCCGCGCTCAAGGCGGCGGCGGTGGACTACAACAAACACCTCGAGAAGGGCGGGAAGATGCTCGTCACGCTCGCCGGCGCGATGTCGACGGCGGAGCTGGGGCTGTCGCTCGCGGAGATGATCCGGCAGGACAAGGTGCAGGCCATCAGCTGCACGGGTGCGAATCTCGAGGAGGACATCTTCAACCTCGTCGCGCACAACCACTACGAGCGCGTGCCGCACTACCGCTACCTCTCCGCGCAGGACGAGCAGGCGCTGCTCGAGCGGCACATGAACCGCGTGACGGACACGTGCATCCCCGAAGGCGAGGCCATGCGGCGCATTGAGAGCGCGGTGCTGCGTCACTGGGTGGAGAAGGACAAGGCGGGCAAGCGTCTGTTCCCGCACGAGTTCATGTACGAGATCATCCGCGACGGCTCGATCGAGCAGTACTACCAGATCGATCCGAAGAACTCGTGGATGGTCGCGGCCGCGGAGAAAAACCTGCCGATGTTCGTCCCGGGCTGGGAAGACTCGACGCTGGGCAACATGTACAGCGGCCACGTCATCACCGGCGACGTGAAGAACGTCCACACCGTGCGCACCGGCATCGAGTACATGATCGAGCTCGCCGACTACTACACGAAAACGTCCGCGGAATCGTCGATCGGTTTCTTCCAGATCGGCGGCGGCATCGCCGGCGACTTCCCGATCTGCGTCGTCCCGATGCTCCACCAGGACCTGCAACGCACGAGCGTCCCACTGTGGGGCTACTTCTGCCAGATCAGCGACTCGACGACGAGCTTCGGCTCGTACTCCGGCGCCGTCCCGAACGAGAAAATCACGTGGGGCAAGCTCGGCATCGACACGCCCTCGCACGTGATCGAGAGCGACGCGTCCATCGTCGCGCCGCTCGTGTTCGCATACGTAATGGGCTGGTAGAAGCGAGTTTCCGTGGGGGCGAACGCCCCCGCGTGATGATGCTAGGCTGTCGGGACGAAATCGTCCCGACAGGTGCTCAGCATGAAATCTCGTTTCATTCAGGCGATCGCGATTGCGACGCTCGCCGTTTCGCTTCACGCCCAGACGCCCGGCAACAAAGCAATCGAACAGCACATCCGCACGCTTTCCGCGGATGCGATGGAAGGCCGCGGGCTCAACACCGACGGTCTGAAAAAAGCGGCGGACTACATCGAGAAGGAACTGCGCGCGGCGAAGGTGCAGCCGGCGTTCGGCAAGTCGTATCGCCAGCCGTTTCCGGTGAAGATGGGCGTCACGCTCGGCGACAAGAACTCGATCGATGGCTTGTCCGCCGATGAGTGGGCGCCGCTCGGATTCTCGAGCTCGGGTGCGTTCTCCGGTCCGATCGCGTTCGTCGGCTACGGCATCGAGGCCGCGCCGCTGAACTATCGCGAGCTCGACGGCATCGACCTCAAAGGCAAAGTCGCGCTGATGTTGCGCTACGAGCCGCAGGAGCGCGACGACAAGTCGGTCTTCGACGGACGCAAGCCGTCGCGCTGGTCCGCGTTGCGCTACAAAGCCATGCAGGCGCGCGAGCGCGGCGCGATCGCCGTGATCTTCGTGACCGGCCCGCTGCAGGACGAAGGGAAAGACAAACTCCCTGCACTCGCGAACGACGGCCCGGAATCGCCGGCCGGCCTCCCGATCATTCAAGTCAAAACATCGACCGCGCAGAAATGGCTCGACCTCGCGCAGTTTCAAAAGGAAGTCGACGCCGATCTCAAGCCGCGCTCGCGCGTGCTCGACGTGACGCTGAAGGGCAACGTCGACGTGCGCGCGTCGTTTGCGAATGGTGAGAACGTCGCGGGGATCATCCCGGGACGCGGCAAGCTCGCGAGCGAATACGTCGTCATCGGCGCGCACTACGATCACCTCGGACACGGCGGCAAGGGTTCGATGCGTCCGAACGACACCGCGATTCACAACGGTGCGGATGACAACGCGTCCGGCACGTCCGCGGTGCTCGTCGCCGCGCGGCGCATTCAGGAATTGCTCAAAGACGCGAAGGATCGCCGCACAGTGGTCATCGCATTGTTCTCCGCCGAAGAAGTCGGACTCGGCGGCTCCGCGTACTTCGTCGGCAACGCGCCCGTCGCGATCGACAAGGTCGTCGCGATGGTCAACCTCGACATGGTCGGCGCGATGAAGGACGACAAGGTCGTCGCGCTCGGATCCGAATCCGCACCCGAGTGGAAGCCGCTGCTCGACAAGGTCGGTCCCGAGCTCAAGCTCGCGATCAACTCGAGCGGCGACGGCTACGGCCCCTCCGATCAGACCAGCTTCTACGCGAAGCAAATCCCGGTGCTGCACTTCTTCACCGGCACGCACGAGCGCTATCACACGCCCGACGACGACGCGGACGCGATCAACTTCGCGGGCGCGGCGCGCATCGCCGAGTTGACGTCGCAGGTCGCGGCGTCGATCGCGCGTGGCGACACGAATCCGAAGTACGCGCGCGCTTCCGCCGCTCCCGCAATGGAAGGCGACAGTCGCGGCTACGGCGCCTACCTCGGCACGATCCCCGACTACGGCGCGATGGAAGCGACGAGCGGCGGCGTGAAGCTCGCCGACGTGCGCGCTGGCGGTCCCGCGGACAAGGCCGGCATCAAGGGCGGCGATACGCTCGTCGAGATGGCGGGCACTCGCATCGAGAACCTCTACGACATGACGTACGCGCTGCAGGATCACAAGCCGGGCGAGACGATCGACGTCGTCGTGCTGCGCGACGGCAAGCGCGTCACGCTGCGCGCAACCCTCGGATCGCGCAAGCCCGAAGCGGCGCCCGGCGCGGGTGCGCACGGCGCGGCGGCGTTCGAGATCAAGGCAGGCAAGCCGTTCGAGAAAACGTTCGACGGCGAGAAGCATCTGACGGACGTGCGGCAGTTGACGTTCGGCGGCGAGAACGCCGAGGCGTACTTCAGTCCGGATGGGAAGAAGCTCATCTATCAGTCCACATCCGAGCGTGGCGGCTGCGACCAGCAGTACGTCATGGATCTGTCGACGGGCGAATCGAAGCTCGTCTCGACGGGCAAGGGCCGCACGACGTGCGGATACTTCGCGTATCCCGCGGGCGATCGCATCCTCTACGCGTCGACCGACGCGGTCGATGAGGCGTGCCCGCCGCCGCCGGATCGCAGCCGCGGCTACATCTGGGGCGTGTATCCGGCGTACGACATTTACATGGCGAACGCGGACGGCACGAATCGCAAGCGCATCACGACGACGCCCGGCTACGACGCCGAGGCGACGTGGTGCCACAAGGGCGGGAAGATCATCTTCACGTCGGTGCGCGATGGCGATCTCGATCTGTACTCAATGAACGAAGACGGCAGCGGCGTGATGCGTCTGACGAACACGCCCGGATACGACGGCGGCGCGTTTTACAACGCCGATTGCACGGAGATCGTGTGGCGCGCATCGCGCTTCGACGCGCCCGCGCTCGCCGATTATCAGAAGCTGCTGGGCGAAGGATTCGTGCGTCCGTCGAAGATGGAGTTGTACGTCGCGAAGGCGGACGGCTCGGGTGCGAAGCAGATCACGAACAACGGCGCCGCCAACTTCGGTCCGTACTTCACGCCGGACAGCAAGCGCGTCATCTACTCGTCGAACGTCCTCGATCCGCGCGGCCGCGAGTTCGACATCTTCGTGTTGAACAAAGACGGCAGTGGCGAGCCGGAGCGCATCACCACCGCGCCCGCGTTCGACGGTTTCCCGATCTTCAGCCCGGATGGCAAATGGCTGGTGTGGGGATCGAATCGCGCGAACCCCGAGGGACGCGAGACGAACCTC
>DASVNL010000164.1:0-1502 GCA_036383875.1 Thermoanaerobaculia bacterium | reverse complement strand
CGGAATCGGGGTGGATGGCCGCATACGCCGCGGGATCGGCGTGGCCGGGCGTGAGCACGACGAGTTATCGCGTCGCGAAAACGCGGGCGAACAACACGCTGATCTCACTGTCGGACGGTGCGTTCGAAGTGAAGAATGGGGGTGGGAGCGCGGTGCACTTCATCGTCGACGTCACCGGATACTTCCAATGACTCAATCGAACAGAGGGGCATTCCGAAGGGAATGCCCTTCTTCGTCTTTCGGCGAGACGATCGGATCCGTGATGCCCCAGTCGATTGCGAGATCGGGGTCGTTCCAGAGGAGCGTCGTGTCGCTCGCTTTGTGCCAGAGCGTCGTGCATTTGTAGACCACCTCGGCGTCGTCCGTCAGCGCGGCGAAGCCGTGCGCGAACTTCGGCGGGATCCACAACATCAGCTTGTTCTCTTCGGTCAGTTCCACCGACGTCCATTGTCCGAACGTCGGCGAGCCGCGGCGGATATCCACCGCGACGTCGAGGATGCGGCCGCGCGTGCAGCGCACGAGTTTTCCCTGCGGCTGTTCGAGCTGGTAGTGCAGACCTCGGACGACGCCTCGCTGCGACTTGGACTGGTTGTCCTGCACGAACTCCGTCGGGAGTCCGAGCTTCGCAAATGCGGCGGCGTTGAAGGTCTCCATGAACCAGCCTCGGTCATCACCGAAGACGGCTGGTTCAAGGATCGAGACGGTCGGGAGAGTCGTCGGGCGCAGCTTCAAGCGGCGCGGATGATACACGCTTCGGAAAGACAATCGACGCGACGACCGACCCTGCCAGCAGCACTGCAATCACCACCAGCGATAACACGATCGGCACCTTGAACCACTCCGCCGCGATCATCTTCGCGCCGACGAAGAGCAGCACCAGGGCGAGTCCGTACTTGAGGTAGTGGAACTTGTCGATCACGCCGGCGAGCAGGAAGTACATCGCGCGCAGGCCGAGGATCGCGAAGATGTTCGATGTGTAGACGATGAACGGATCCGTCGTGATTGCGAAGATCGCGGGGATCGAGTCGACGGCAAACACAACGTCCGTCGCCTCGATTGCGATCAGCACGAGCAGTAGCGGCGTCGCGAACCACTTGCCGCCTTGTTTGATCGCGAAATGCTTGCCGTGGTACTCGGGGACCGCCGGGATCACTTTGCGTGCGAAGCGATATAGCGGATTGCGCTCGGGATGCGGCTCCGCATCGCCTTGAATCATCAGGCGAATGCCCGTGACGATCAGAATCGCGCCGAAGACGTACATCACCCAGTGGAAGCGCGAGATCAGTGCTGCGCCGAGGCCGATGAACACCGCGCGCATGAGAATCGCGCCGATGACACCCCAGAACAGCACGCGGTGTTGGTAGATCTTCGGCACCGCGAACGATGCGAACAGCACGACGAAGACGAAGATGTTGTCGACCGACAGCGCCTTCTCGATGACGTAGCCCGTCAGAAACTCGAGCGCCTTGACCTGGCCGAATCGCAGGTAGATCCAGCCGTTG
>DASVNL010000163.1:0-8694 GCA_036383875.1 Thermoanaerobaculia bacterium | reverse complement strand
GGCGCGCCGCGCAAACGCGCCGACGTCGGCATTCGCGGCGACTCGATCGCAGCGATCGGCGATCTCTCGAAGTCGACGGCAACGACCACGCTCGATGCAAAGGGCCAGGTCGTCACGCCCGGCTTCATCGATCTCCTCGGCAACTCGCAAGCCGCGGTGCTCATCGATCCGAATCTCGAAGGAAAGATCCGCCAGGGCGTGACTACCGAAGTCACAGGCGAAGGGCATTCGCCCGGACCGCAGAACGACGTGATGCTCGCGGAGATGGAGCGCACGAAGCCCAAAGGCTGGCCGAAAGTCACCTGGCACACCCTCGGCGAATTCATGAACGTGATCGAGCAGCGCGGCTCCGCGCTGAACTTCGCACTGTTCATCGGCGCGGCGAATCCGCGCGAGATGGTCCTCGGCCACGCCGATCGCGCACCGAATGCCGACGAGTTGAAGCAGATGGTCGCGATCACGCAGCAGGCCGTCGACGAAGGCGCCGTCGGCATGTCGAGTGCGCTGATCTATCCGCCTGGGCGCTTCGCGACGACCGACGAGTTGATCGCGATGGCGCGCGTCTCGGGCTCGTACTGGACGCACATCCGCAGCGAGGGCACGAACATCGACGCCGCGATCGACGAAGCGATTCGCATCGGCCGCGAGGCGAAGGTTCCGGTCAACATCTTTCATCTGAAGATCGGCGGCGAGTCGAACTGGGGCCGCATGCCCGCGATCGTGAAGAAGATCGAGAAGGCGCGCAGCGAAGGCGTCGACATCGCGGCGAACATCTATCCCTTCACCGCGACGTCGACGGATCTCACGTCGATCGTCCCCGCGTGGGCGCTCGACGGCGGCTACACCGCGCTCGTGCAACGTCTCAAGGATCCGGCGACGCGCAAGCGCATCGCGGATGAGTTGCGCGAAGGTCGTCTGCGCGGCAAAGGCGCGGAGAACATCTTCATCCGCGGCGAGCCGAGCGTGCAGCTCACGACGCTCGCGAAGTCGATGAACGTCGATCCCGCGGAGGCGGTGCTGCGATTGTTCGATCGCGAAGAGATCTCGCCGATCGCGGTCTTCTTTTCGCTCAGCGAGGCCGACATGAAAGTCGCGCTCGTGCAGCCGTGGGTCGCGTTCGGCTCCGACTCCGGCGCGGTCGTCGGGGACATGCGCAGTCGCGGCGCGCATCCACGCGCGTACGCGACGTTCTCACGCGTGCTCGCGAAGTACGTTCGCGACGAGAAGCTGCTCACGCTCGAAGAGGCCGTGCGCAAGATGACGTCACTCGCCGCGTCGCGCGCGGGCTTCAAGGATCGCGGCGTGTTGCGCGTCGGGATGAAGGCCGACCTCGCGGTGTTCGATCCCGCGAAGGTGCAGGATCACTCGACGTACGAGTCGCCGCATCACTTCTCGACCGGCGTCGCGCACGTCGTCGTGAACGGCGTGCCGGTGTTGCAGGACGCGAAGATGACCGGCAAGTTGCCGGGTCGCGTGTTGCGCCGCGTCAGCGGTACTGCAGCATCGCCGCAATCAGCGCGCCGGCCATGATCGTCACCGCGACGATGTACGTGCCGCCCCACAACAGCGCGGTCTTGAACACGGTCCTCCCCTTGCCGAGGCCGTAGAAACGGCGTTGCGCGAAATAGAGGTAGATCAGGTTGATCGCGATGTGCGTGAACGTCAGCGTGCGTTGCAGCGGTCCGGGCGTGAAGCCGCTCGCGGCGTACAGCGGCCAGATCGCGAGCGTGACGAGGTACGAGAAGCAGAGATAGTGCGCGGCGAACACGAGGTGTTCGACCAGCGCGCGCCGGCGTCGCGCGTAGAGAAGCTTCAACACGATCGCGATGCCGATGATGTTGCCGAGCTGCAGCATCGACAGATTCTTGTGCCACCGCTCGTCGATGCGATCGTCGTACGCATCCCGCGTCATGTGATGCTTCGCCGCCTTCTTGTCGAGCATGCTGCCCAGCGCGCCGTTGGTGTCGAACTTCCGGAACGTCGCGACGGAGTAGATCGCCGCGGGCTTGTACGCGGTGTACGCGATGAACTGCAGCGCGAAGAGCGTGAGGAACAGACGCAGCGGTCCGATGGAGCGCTTCTTCTGACCGGCGAAATACTCGACGGTGAGTTGTCCTGGCTGCGTGATCAGCACGCGCAACGTGCGGAACAGCTTCCCGTCGAGATGCAGCAGCTCGTGCATGAGCTCATGCAGGAAGTGTTTGACGGTGAGGTCGTGATGGCTGGGCTGCTGCTCGCCGCAGTTCGCGCAGAACGTCGCGACGCGCGAGTCCGCGCAGTTGGTGCAGATTGTCGATTGGGTTTCGGACACGAAGGCGTGATTCTAAATCAGCGCACGGAGCGCCGCTTCTTCACCACGCTCCCCTTCAGATTCGTGTCGAGAAACTCGTCCATCATCGTCTGATACTTCGGCGTGTCGAAGACGCTGCCGCCGTGATCGCCGAGCGGAATCAGGACGAGCTTCGAGTCGACGCCTTGCGCCTGCAACGCCTGATGTAGCGACACGCTTTGCGTGTACGGCACGAGGCAGTCGAGCATGCCGTGCATGATCAGAAACTTCGGATCGTCGGGCGTGACGTACGACATCGGGCTCGCGGTCATCGTCCAGTCGCGGCACGACTGGATCGGACAACCCATGAGCAGCGACGGCGGCATGTACGACGCGTTGCCGTCGAGCGGGATGCACGGCAGTTTGTCTTCCTCGATCTTCAGGAGGTCCGTCGGTCCGTAGAGATCGACGACCACATTAACGCGACTCGAGAACTGCGGATTGCCGAGGTTCAGTCCTTCCAGCGACGCGACTCCGCCGCTCGTGCCGAGCACCGCGCCGATGTGACCGCCCGACGACGTCCCGAACACGCCGACGCGATTCGGATCGAGGCGGAATCGCGCGGCATTCGCACGCAGCCAGCGAATCGCGGCCTTCGCATCTTCGATTTGCGCAGGCCAGATGTTCTGCGGCGCCAGCCGGTACTCGATGCTCGCAACCGCGTACCCGCGCGACGCCTGCCGTGTCGCCGGACCGCCGAACCGATCGCCCATGATCCACGCGCCGCTGTGGAGATACAGGATGACCGGATGCGGTCCCGGACCATCGGGCACACGCAAGTCCATGAGCAGCGGCGTCGCGTTCGGACTCGCGAATTCGAGCGCGTCGTACGTCGTGAAGGAACCGGCGGACGCAGCCGTCGCGGCGAGGAGGATGAAGGTCAGGGACAGGAACCGGGACATACCGGGCGAAAGAACACGTCAGGCGCGAACGTAAATCCTTCGACGATCCAACACCCACAACACCAAGTACCAGAACAACACGAACGTCAGCGCCCACAGAAGCGACGCGAGGTGCGGCTCAAAGTACGGCTTGTAAAACTTGTGATAGCTCGCGGCGCCCCACTTCGTGATGCCGAGGATGCGCGCCATGCCGCCGGAGCCGACGAAGGCGATGAGCGGGTTCATTCCGAACACGCGGAAGGGCTCAGCCGGCAATTTCCAAATCCACAGCGCGAGAATCACACACGCAGCGCCCGCCGTGAACACGACGTAGGAACTCGTCCAGAGATTTTTGTTGATCGGAAAGACGAGTCCCCACAGCAACCCGACCGCTGTCGCGATCGCGCCGAAGAGCGCGAGTCGCGCGAGGTTCTTTTCCTTCACCCACGGCGCGACAAGGATGCCGAGCAGCGCGGTCGCGATCGCGGGGATCGTCGACAACACGCCCTCGGGATCCCACGTCTTGCTCTGCTTCCACATGTGCGCCGTCGGGATGAACGCGCGATCGACCTGCGCGGCGATGGTCGCGTCGGGCGGATACAACGGACCCTGGCTGAGCACTGCCCAGTAGCCGAGCAGAATCGCGATGACGATGCCGATGATCACGCGACGCGACGCACGCATCGCGATCAGCGCCGCGATGATGTAGACGATGCCGATGCGCTGCAGCACGCCCGTCCAGCGCATCGTCGCGAAGTTGAAGTACGGGAACTGATTGAGCAGCAGTCCGCACAGAATGATCAACCCGCCGCGACGCAAGATGCCGAGCGTGTCTTTCTTCGCGAGCTCCGTCGTGATGCCGACGATGAAGAGGAAGAACGGGAAGATGAGATCCGTCGGCGTCCAGCCGTGCCACTCCGCATGTTCGAGTGGCCAGTAGATCGCGGACCACGTGCCTGGGTTGTTGACCAGGAGCATCGCCGCGACGGTGAAGCCGCGAAAGGCGTCGAGCGCGGGGATGCGGTTCGAGGACGCCATCAGGCGATCAGCGCCTTGTACGCTTTCAAATGTCGCAGCGCGGCCTGCTTTTCCCCTTGCCGCTCGTAGAGACCGGCGAGGTTGTAGTGCGCGTCGGCGTTGTCGGGATCGAGCGCGATGGCCGCCTGATACGCGGACATCGCATCGTCGGGACGGCCGAGGTCTTCGAGCGCGACGCCGAGGTTGAAGGCGGCGGTTTCGTGCTGCGCGTCGGCGAGCATCGCGTCGCGATAGTGCTGCTCCGCTTTCGCGGGCGCACCTTCCTCGTGCAGCAGGCGGCCGAGGTTCACGTGCGCGTCGGCGTGATGCGGATTCGCGCGCAGCGCGCGTTCGTACGCGTCCTTCGCCTCGGCGATCGACGACAGCTCGAGCTCGCAGCCGAGTTGATACCAGTCGTCCGCGGAGATCTGATCGGCGCGCTCGCGTGCATCAGCGACGGCGCGCATCGCGAGGGGCGCTGTTTTCTCGGCGAGCTCGGAGACCGGAAAGTCGAAGAGCGATTGTCCCGACTCCGGATTCCACACCGCGCCGCCGTCGCGCACGATCACGCGATCGCCGTCGGCGGTAATGCGCACGGCGGTGAGCGAGCGTCCGGCGGGAAGTTGTTCGCGGAGACGCTCCAGCGCGCGGCGCAATTTGCGCGGCGAAATCTGCGCATTCGAGAGCTCCCCGGCGGTGCGTAGCAGGATCAGATCGTGGAACCCGAATCGCAACTCGCCGTGCGGCCCGTGTTCCGGATCGAGAATCGTGGCAAACGCGCGGATCTGCGCCGGCGACATCCCGAGCATTGCCGAGACCTCGCGGAGGGAGTAAGACATACCGCCGTCAATTGTAGTTAACGAGCGCGCGATTTAGCCGTCTTCGCGGAAACGGAGCTCGGCGCAGCCTTCGGCGCTTTCCGTTCTTCGGCCTTCGCTTTCGGAGCCGGCATCTTCGACACCTTCCCCGCACTCTTCGACCCCGGCTTCGCCGCCGGTGCCTCGGCCTTCGCCGTCGGCTTCGTCGACGCACCGCCGAGACTGCGACGCAGCGCTTCCATCAAATCGATGACCTGCGCCTGCGGCTCTTCATCGACCGCACCGATGATCTCCTGCCCTTCGACTTTCTGCTGAATCAGCGCGCGCACGCGATCCGACACTTCGTCCTTGTACATCTCGGGATGGAACTCGTCGCTCGCGCTCATCTCGGCGAGCTGGATGGCCATCTTCAGCTCGTTGTCCTTCACTTCCGTATCGCCGAGATCCAGCTCGTCGATGGAGCGAATTTCATTCGGATAATAGAGCTGCTGCATGACCAGTCCGTTGTGCAGCGGACGGATCACGACGACGTAGCCTTTGCCGCGCGCCGCGTACTTCGCGACGGCCCAGCGTCCCGTTTCCTGCAGCGCACGCGCGAGCAGCATGTAAGCGCGGCCGCCGTTCTTGTCGGGGCCGAGGTAGTACGGCTTCGCGAAGTAGATCGGGTCGATCTGATCGGACTTCACGAACTCCGTGATCTCGATCTGCTGCGTCGATTTCTCTTCGAGCATCTTCAGCTCTTCTTCGTTGAAGAGCACGTACTGCCCCTTGGAGAATTCATACCCCTTCACGACCTCGGAACGATCGATGGTCCGTTCGTCCTTGGGACAGAAAAGCTGCTGCTGGATGCGGTTTCCGCAGTCCTTGTGCAGCATGTTGAAAGAGATTTTCTCGGACGTCTCGGCCGCGGAGAACAGCTTCACCGGGATGGAGACGAGTCCGAACGCGATCTGTCCGTTGGCAATCGGCCTAGGCATGGAGACACCTCTGAGTGACTTTCAAACGCGGATCGACGGGGGTGCCCTGAATCTTGTGCATCTTACAATCCCCGCCGGTGAAACGCTATGAAGTGATCTGGGCGATGGTGCGCAAGGTTCCGCGCGGGCGCGTGGCGACGTACGGGCAGATCGCGGAGCTTGCGGGACTCGACGGGCATGCGCGCCAGGTCGGCTACGCGCTGCACAATCTCCCGCCACGCAGCAATGTGCCGTGGCATCGCGTAGTGAACGCGAAAGGCGAGATCAGTCCGCGAACTGCTGGTGATTCGCATGAGTTGCAGAAGATGCTCCTCGAAGCGGAAGGAATCGAATTCGATCTGCGCGGCAAACTGGATCTGAAAAAATTCAAGTGGAGCGGCGGACCGAAAAAAGTCCGCCGCTCCAAACCGTCTTAGCGATTCACGCCGATCGGCGGCGTGGTCATCTTCTTCCTGGGATTCTTCTCGAGCTGTTCGAGCAACAGCTTCACCGCCGCTTCGAGCGACGGATCCTGCCCTGCCGCGACGAGCTCCGGACGATCGATGACTTCGATGTCGGGCGCGACGCCCGTTCCTTCGACGGCCCACATGCCGGCGGTGTCGAGGAAGCGGAACTGCGGCGCGGAGACATTGCCGCCGTCCATCAGCGACGGATTGCCGGAGATGCCGATGAGGCCACCCCACGTGCGCGTGCCGATGATCGTGCCGAGCTTGCGCTCGCGGAAGTAGTACGGCAGCGCATCACCGCCCGAGGACGAGTAGCCGTTGATGAGCATCGCCTTCGGTCCCGAGTGCGCGAACGCCGGCGTCGACTGCGGCTCGATGTTGCGGCGCACCCAGTAGTTCAGCACCGGACGATCGAGCAGCTCGATCATGCGATCCGGGATGAAGCCGCCGCCGTTGTAGCGGTCGTCGATGATCAGCGCTTCCTTGTCGGCCTGCGGATAGAAGTTCTTCACTAGCTCGCGATTGCCTTCCGCGCCGGTATTCGGCAGGTGCATGTAGCCGATGCGGCCGTTCGATGCCTTCTCGACGTAGCGGCGGCGCGACTCGACCCAGTCGAGGTAGCGAAGATTCGTTTCCTTCTTCACCGGGCGCACGCGTTCACTGCGTGCACCGGCGGTGTCGGGCTTCGAGTTCACGAGCAGCGTGACGACGCGGTTCGCTTTGTTCTCGAGCAGGCGATAGAAGTTGTCGACGCCCTTCGTCGAGATGCCGTCGACGGCGAGGATGTAGTCGCCTTCGCCGACTTTCACGCCCGGCTCGGTGAGCGGCGAGCGGTACTGCTCGTGCCAGTTCTCGCCGGGGAAGATGTGCTGCACGCGATAGTAGCCATCGGCGGCGATGATCTCCGCGCCGAGGAGGCCGTTGTCGACGCGCTTCGTGTTCGAGTCGGGCGACGGCGCGACGTAGACGTGTCCGGCGTTCAGCTCACCGGCCACTTCGCCGAGGATGTAGTCGAGATCGTTGCGGTCGGCGACGTACGGGACGAGCTGGCCGTACTGCGCGCGGATCCCGTTCCAATCGAGACCGTGCATGTTCGGGTCATAGAACCAGTCGCGGAGAATGCGCCACGCGTCGTTGAACTCCTGCGCCCACTCCGCCTTCGGATCGATGCGCATGTCCAGCGTGTCGAGCTTCACCAGCGACTCGTTCGGCTTCTGCCCCGGCTTCGGCGCGAGCAGCGAGTAGTTCGGGCCGATGTGCGCGAGCAGCTTCTCGCCGTTCGGCGTCACGTCGTAGTCGCGCACGCCGTCGGCGATCGTCTCTTCCTTGCGGTCTTCGATGTTGTAGATCTTGAGCGACGGCTCATCGTCGCCTTTGATGTAGAGCACGCCGTTGCTGATCGCGAACAGCGCGCCGTACGAACCGGCGCCGCCGGGGATTGCGCGCACGCGATTCTCGAAGCCGAGCGCGTCGATCTTCACCGTGACCGCCGCCTTCGGATCGTCCTTCTTCTCCGGAACCGCCGGCATCAGCGCCTTCTCTTCATCGCTTTGCGGGAGGAAGAGCGCCGGACCGTCGTTCGACAGAATGCCGACGTAGACGCGTTCCGGATCGGTGTACACGTAGTTGAACTCCCAGCCGCTGAACGTCAGGTTGAAGTCGCGGTTGGACGTGAAGTAGAGGTAGCGGCCCTTCGGATCGAAGACGGGCTCGTTGTCGTCGGTGCGGCCGCTGGTGAGGCGATGCACTTTCGCGTCGGGCACGTTGTAGACGTAGATCGACGAGAAGCCGACGTTGTTCGTCTTCGTGTACGCGATCCAGCGCGAGTCGGGTGACCAGCGATAGTGCGTGATGTCGCCGTACTGATTCTTGTCGGCGTCCGACACCTTGCCGGTCGCGACGTCGACGACGTGCAGCGCGTGGTCTTTATCGGCGTACGCGAGCATCTTCGAGTCGGGCGACCAGATCGGCGCGAAACGCCACGCCTTGCCGTCCTTCGTGATCTGCCGCTCTTCGCCGACGTTGTCGGCGGAGCGGACGAACACTTCGTAGTCGCCGGGCTTGTCGGAGAGATAGGCGATCCACTTGCCGTCCGGCGACCAGATGCCGTCGCGCTCGCGGATGCCCGGAGTCTGCGTGAGGTTGCGGATCTCCCCTTCTTTCGCGGGGACGGTGAACAGCTCACCGCGCGCGGTGAAGACGATGCGTCCGGCACTCGGCGAGAGC
>DASVNL010000162.1:0-14434 GCA_036383875.1 Thermoanaerobaculia bacterium | reverse complement strand
GACAACGGCACATCGGCAGTCCCCTCGGTCATCGAACAACTGCGCGTCAGCCCTGACGTCGAGCTCGTGGCCGATGTCTTTCACTATCGCAAGAGCGGACAACTCCTCGCGCCGACGGACGAGATCGTGGTGAAGCTCAAGGCGAACATGTCGCGCGAGGCGCTGGACTTGCTGGCTGCCGCGCATGGACTGCGCTTTGATCGCACGCTGTGGCGCACGCCGGACGAAGTCGTGCTTCGCGCGCTCAATCCGAAGACGACCGACATCCTCGCGAAAGCGCGAGCGCTGCATGACACGCATCTGTTGCAGTGGGCCGAGCCGAACTTCGTGCGTGCCTACAAAAAACAGAGCACGCCGAACGATCCGCTCTTCTCCCAGCAGTGGCATTTGAACAACACGGGGCAGGGTGGTGGAACGGCGGGCGCAGACGTGAAAGCGCCGGGCGCGTGGGACACGCAGACCGGCAGTTCCGCGATCACCATCGCCATCGTCGACGACGGTGTGCAGAAGGCGCACGAAGACCTCGCGGCGAACATCTTCACGAATCCGGGTGAGATCCCGCTGAACGGAATCGACGACGACGCCAACGGCTACATCGACGACGTCAACGGCTGGGACTTCTACGCCAACGACAACAACGCCGACCCTTCGAGCGGCGACGAGAATCACGGCACCGCAGTGGCCGGAGTCGCGGCGGCTCGCGGCAACAACAGCGTCGGCGTCTCGGGCGCGTGTCGCGAGTGCAAGCTCCTTCCGGTCAAGATCTTCTCCTCCGATTTCGCGGGCGACACCGCGGCTGCGAATGCGCTTCGCTACGCGGCGAGCTTCGCGGACGTCGTCAACAACAGTTGGGGAGGCGGCGCACCGTCCGCGACGTTGCAGTCCGCGATCGCGACGGGACGGACGGAAGGCCGCGCGGGCAAAGGCTCCGCGATGATGTTCGCGAGCGGCAACGACTCGAGCGGCTACTTCCTGATTTACGCCGACACGCTGCCGGCCGGCACGCATCGTTTTCGCTGGACGTATTCGAAAGACGAGTCCTTCAACGATGGCGAAGACTCCGCGTGGGTCGCGTGGGTGATGTTTCCGGGCGGCGAGCTGGTCAACTTCGAAGGCGGCTCATTGCCGAGTGGATTCACGACCGGCGGCAACGCGTCGTGGTCCGTCGTCAACGATCCGCTGCACGCCGACGAGGGCCGGTGCTACACGCGCGCGGCGAAGGCTGGCGTGATCACGCACGATCAGAGCAGTTACCTGCAGGCCGTGAAGACATTGCCGGCGGGCGACTTCTACACGTACGTCTGGGTCTCGGGCGAAGAAGGCTACGACGGACTCACGCTCGACGTCGATCTCACCAACAACGGCGACGACGATCTCACGACCGAGCTCATCGCGTTCGTTCCGTACATCGATCCGGGCGTGTCGTATCCCGCGGCGCATCCCGAGTCGATCGCAGTCGGCGCGAGCACGAACTTCGATTGCCGCTCGTATTACAGCCAGGTCGGTCCCGAGCTCGCCTTCGTCGCGCCCAGCGACGGCAGTCCTCTGAACCTCGGCATCCAGACCACGGACCGCACCGGCGGTTCGGGCTACGACCTTTCGAACTACGCGTCCGACTTCGGCGGCACGTCCGCCGCGGCTCCGCTCGCGTCGGGCGTCGTGGGACTTCTGTTGTCGCGCAACCCATCGCTCACCGTCCCGCAGTTGCTCACCGCGATGCAGAGCACGGCGACGAAGGTCGGACCGCAGGCGTACGTCAGCGGTCGCAATGACCGCTACGGCTATGGCCGGCTGAACGCACAGGCGGCGCTGTTGAGCATCGGCGCGTGTGCGTCGGTGTCGGTGTCGCCGTCGGTGTTGCCGAATGCGGCGCAGAACAGCCTGTACTTACTCAGCTTCCTCGCCAGCGGGGGAGCGCTCCCGTACACGTACAGCGTTCCGATCGGCGCTCTGCCGCCGGGGATGTCGCTGTCGCCACTCGGCTTGCTCTCGGGCACGCCGACGTCGCAGGGGACGTTCTCGTTCACGGTGCAGGCGGTCGACGCGAATGGCTGCATGGGATATCGCGCGATCAATCTCGTCGTCGGCGCGCCGGTCGTGCCGGTCACGGGGACGAGCCTTTACCTCGTGACGCCGTGCCGGATCATGGACACACGGAACCCGGTCGGCGCGTACGGCGGACCGTCACTGCTCAACAACGCCACCCGCGTCGTGCAGATGACCGGCGTCTGCGGCATCCCTTCGACCGCCAAGGCCATCGCGGCGAACGTGACCGTCGTCGGTCCGACGACCACGGGATTGCTGGCGTTTTTCCCGTCGGATGCGGTGTGGCCGGGCAACAGCACGATCAATTACCGGGCGAACAAAACCCGAGCGAACAACACCATCATCCGGCTCTCCGCGGCGGGGCTGGCATCCGTCTACAACATCGGCGCGACACAACACTTCATCGTCGACGTGACGGGGTACTTCCAGTAGGGTAGTCGCCGTCACTGATTGTCTTGACTGTCTTTCCGTTTTCACCGATAGTAGCGCGCACCGCAACGAGTCTCGATTAACTCGAATGTCCGAGCAAATCACGCCATATCAGGTGGCCCCAAAGACTCCCCTGGCTGGGAGTGCCGCGGCGGAGATTCGCGAGCAGGGTGAGGTCACCCGGCGCTCGTTTCCGCTGGTCCTCACTACAGCCTGGGTCGCTCTCGCCGCAGCCGTCGGCGGACTGACGACCGTCTTCGTCCGCTATCTCTTTCCCAACGTGCTCTTCGAGCCGGTCCAGAAGTTCAAGGCCGGTCTGCCGGGCGACTATTCGGTCGGCGAAGTCGACGAGCGCTGGAAAGACAAATACGGCATCTGGATCGTGCGCAATGAGGAGCAGATGTACGCGCTAATCACGACGTGCACGCATCTCGGCTGTACGCCCAACTGGCTGCCCTCACAGAACAAATTCAAATGCCCCTGCCACGGCAGCGGCTATTACCGCACCGGCGTGAATTTCGAAGGGCCGGCGCCGCGTCCCCTGGAGCGGGCAAAGATCTTCATCGACGCCGCCGACGGTCAGATCGTCGTCGACAAGTCGGTGCAGTTTCACCAGGAACGCGGGGAGTGGACCAATCCTGAGTCGTTTTTGAAAGCCTAGTTGCCGATTTCCCGGGCGGGCAGGCAACGCGTGTTGAGGGAGACGGATGACCCTGAAACAAGTCCAGGAAGGCATCGTCAACTCGCAGGTCTGGAAGTCCATCTTCCGGGTCGGCATCCCCAACACCAATCGAAAACGCGTCCTCGCCGTTCTCGGCTCCCTGATCCTGCATCTGCATCCCGTCAAAGTCCGCCGCTCCGGCGTACGCATGTCGTACACCTGGTGCATGGGCGGAACGTCCTTCTTCCTGTTCCTCGTCGAGACCGTCACCGGTCTGCTGCTGATGTTCTATTACCGGCCGACGATCGAATACGCGTTCACGGACATCATGGACCTGCGCGAGCAGGCGCCGTTCGGAATCATGCGCGAAATGCACCGCTGGGGTGCGCACGCCATGGTCATCGCGGTCTGGCTGCACATGTTCCGCGTCTTCATGACCGGTTCCTATAAGCCGCCCCGCGAATTCAACTGGAACGTCGGCGTCATTCTGCTCGTCCTGACACTGCTCCTGTCGTTCACGGGATATCTCCTCCCGTGGGACCAGCTCGCCATCTGGGCGATCACGGTCGGATCCAACATGGCTCGCGCGTCCCCCGGCGCCGGTACAGAAGGACCCATGTCGAGTTTAATGAAGCTGGGGGATGTACCGCTCATTCACGCCGGCGATGACGCGCGCTTCGCGCTCATAGCAGGGCGTTCGATCGGTGCCGCCACGCTGCTGCGCTTCTATGTGCTGCACTGCATGGTCATTCCTCTGGCCGCTGGGTTCCTGATGGCAATTCACTTCTGGCGAGTCAGGAAAGACGGAGGGATCTCCGGTCCCCTGTAGGGGACGGAGCGAGGGCGATGACGTTCATCAAGGAATTCGTCAACGTACTATCCATCGCATCGATCTCGTTCACTTTCCTGTCGGCCGTATTTGCCTTCATCGTCTACTTCAATCTCCTCGACGGCAAAATCAAGTCGAAGGGCGGGACCGGGTTCATTGTCTTCGGCATGGTCTGCGCATTGGCCGGACTGTGGTCCCGGCCTTTGTTGTTTTTGGCGATCGCGTATTTCCTGATCATGTGGGGATGCGCGAAGCTCGGGCCGCGTCTGTGGGAACCGAAGGTCGGACTGTGGCTGCTGATCGGCGGACTTGCAGGTTTCGGCCTGTCGATGCTCGATCCGAATTTTTATCTGATCGCCGCAAAGCCCGACAACGTGCCCATCGGCGCGATGATCTTCCTTCTCGGGATCTTCACCTGGATCGCACTAGGGAAGGCCTATAAGAACGACAAGGCGATCGAAAACGGCGGCATCCCGTACGAGAAGACGGAGTCGGACGAGAAGCTCTTCACCTGGCCCGATCTCGTCTATACCGAGTTGCTGTGCATGATCCTCCTGACGATCGTCATGATCGTCTGGTCCGTCGGACTGCGCGCGCCGCTCGAAGAAGCCGCAAATCCGACCTCCTCCCCCAATCCTGCAAAAGCCCCCTGGTACTTCCTCGGCCTGCAGGAAATGCTCGTCTATTTCGATCCGTGGCTCGCGGGCGTGGTCCTGCCGACACTCATTGTGGTCGGGCTCATGGCCATCCCGTACATCGATACGAATCCGAAGGGCAACGGCTACTACGCGTTCCGCGAGCGCAAGTGGGAAATCGGCGTTTTTCTCTACGGATTTCTCGTGCTCTGGTCGTTCCTCATCATCACCGGGACGTTCCTGCGCGGTCCGAACTGGAGTTTCTACGGTCCGTATGAATATTGGGACCCCGGAAAGCTCGAGCCTCTCGTCAACGTCGATCTCTCGGAATTGTTCTGGGTGAAGATGTTGTCGATGCCGCTCCCGAAACTCTGGCTGATTCGCGAGGCACCGGGACTGTTGCTCGTGGCCGTGTATCTCGGCATTGCACCGATCCTCGCAAAAGGTCCGTTCCGTCGTTTCTATTTGAAGATGGGCGCCGCTCGTTATTACGTTGGCGCGTATTTGTTCCTGACCATGCTGTCGCTGCCGATCAAGATGGTTCTGCGATGGCTTTTCAACCTGAAATATCTCGTTCACATTCAGGAAATCTTCCTGAATATTTAGTGGCTGGCTGAGACGATGAAGCCTCAAGAACCCATCCCGCACAACTACTCGATGAGGAAGCTCAACCTCATCTTCGCGCTGACCAGTCTCGGCCTGCTCGCCGTGACCGGCGTGATGGTGTTCTATGACTATGTCCGCGGCTGGAAATGGTTCCAGCTCGAGTTCAATCGTCTGCAACAGGAGCGCATCGAACAGCAGCTCACGTTCAAGAACGACGCGGAATTGAAGAAAGCCCTTGCGGCTCTCGAGAAAGAACGCCGCGAAGGGCAGGTCGAAGTCGCCCGGCAGCGCGAGGCGTACCTCGAAGCGCAGAAATCGCTGGATCAGTGGGAAGGCCGCCATTACGCCGCCGACCAGGACTATCGATTCGCACGCGCACTGCTGGACGCGAAGCGCTACGAAGTCGAAGCCGCGAACGTGCAGCATCGCGGCGATCCGAAAGTCAAAGCCCGCGAATTCGCAGAGCTCGAAAAGCGCGTCAATCATCTGACCCTCCAATTGCAGGACGTGACGCGTTCGCGCGACGCCGCGCGTGCGCGCGTCGACGAATTTCTCGCACGAATCAAAGCCATCGACGATCGCCGCAAGGAAATCACCGCCGGCATCGAGCTCCTGCAGAAGCAGCGCACCCAGGTCGCAGTCGCGTCGTCGCAGAACCTGATCCTCAATGCGCCGATGCTCGACTTCGTCAATCCGACGCTGAAGATCGATCAGGTCGTTCTCAATGACCTGTTCATCGACATGAACTACATGTCGGTGCCGCGCGTCGACCGCTGCCAGACCTGCCATCGCGCGATCGATCGCCCCGGCTTCGAATCGAAGAAGGAAGCGGAACGGCTGCTCGTCGAACTGCGCACGCAGCTCGACAAGAATCTCGTCGTTCCAGCGCGTCGCGGCGATCTCGAAGCACGCATCGCCGATCTCGAGAAACTCGCCGCTGCGAAGACGGACATCCTCAATCCGTTCCGCACGCACCCGAAGCTCGACGTGTTCGTCGGCTCCGCGTCACCGCATCCACTGCTTGAATACGGCTGTACCGCGTGCCATCGCGGTCAGGACCGCGCGACGGAGTTCGGCCGCGCCGGACACACGCCCGCGAGCCGGCGCATGGCGCTGCGCTGGGAGAAGGTGAAGCTGCCGTTCTTCCCGGGCACGTGGGACTACGACAAACGCAACTGGGGCTACGAGGTCAATCCGTTCCTCGACACGCCGATGTATCCGCGCCAGTTCTACGAGGCCGGATGCCTGAAGTGCCACGCCGGACAGGTCGACGTCGGCAATGGCTCGAAGATCACCAAGGCCGCGCACATGGTCGAGCTGTACGGCTGCCATGCGTGCCACAAGATCGACAACTGGCGCTTCACCGATCTGCAGAAGCCCGGCCCGTCGCTCGAAGGCATCGCCGAGAAGACGACGCCGCAGTGGGCGCTGCGCTGGATCGCCAATCCATCGCACTTCCGCTCGACGACGCGCATGCCGTCGTTCTTCTATCAGCGCAACATGATCGGCCCCGCGGTTCCTGCGGCCGAGCGCGCGCAGAACATCAAGTATCAGGACGCCGAGCTCCACTCGATCGTCTCGTATCTCTTCGCGAAGTCGACGCGTCGTCAGTGGTCCGCACCCGTGGGTGGCGACGCCGCGCGCGGCAAGGAACTCGTCGACTCGATCGGCTGCATGGGTTGCCACATCGCGCAGGACACGATCAAGGACGAGAAGACGGGCGCGGTGCGCGTCGCCAAGCGCGACGATTTCCCGCTCGAGCGGCACTTCGGCTTCAATCTGACCGGCCTCGGCACGAAGACGAATCCGAACTGGGTCTTCAATTGGGTCAAGAATCCGAAAGCGTACGACCCGCTCGCGCCGATGCCGGACTTGCGTCTCTCCGATCAGGAAGCGTCCGACATCACGGCGTATCTGATGTCGCTGCAGAAGCCGAAGTTCATGCAGGAGCCGGTGCGTCCGGTCGATCCGAAAACTCTTCGCGAGCTGACGAAGGGGTACCTCATCAACACGATGACGGATCGGGATGCCGAAGCGCGGCTGAATACGATGCCGATGCAGGCGCAGCTCGAGTTCCTCGGGCAGCGCACCATTGAAAAATACGGCTGCTACTCCTGCCACGACATCAAAGGCTTCGACGGCCTCAAGCCGATCGGCACCGAGCTCACCACCGAAGGCTCGAAGACGCTCCACCTCTTCGACTTCGGCTTCTTCGGCGACGCGACGCACACGCACGAATACGAGCACGAAGAAGGCATCGAAGAGCACGTGCAGCACACAGTGCCGTCGTGGATTTACACGAAGGTTCGCAGCCCGCGCGTGTGGGATGACCGCCGCAACAAGCCGTACAACGACAAGCTGAAGATGCCGAACTTCCACCTCTCGAAGGAGGAAGCGGAGCTCATCACCACCGTCGTCGTCGGACTTACGAAAGAGAAGGTCGCCGCCAATCGCATGGCTGCGCACACACCGCGCAGCCGCGCCGCGGAAGAAGGGCGCAAGCTCATCTCGCAGCGGAACTGCCGCGCGTGTCACATCGTCAATCACAACGGCCGCGCGATCGCGGGGCTGATCGAAGATCCGAACTTCCTGCCGCCCGATCTCTCGCCGCAGGGCGACCGCGTGCAGTCGCCGTGGCTCTTCAACTTCCTCAAAGATCCGACGGTCATGAAGATTCGTCCGTGGATGCGCGTGCGCATGCCGACGTTCCACTTCACCGACCACGAGGCGGCGCTGCTCGTGAGCGGGTTCGCCGCGGAAGGGGATGAGCCGCAGTTCGACACGACGCAGTTCGCGAATCCACCGCAGGCCAACGTGGCCATCGGACGCGAAGTCTTCACGATGCTGCGCTGCGCGCAGTGCCACAGCGTCACGCCCGTCGATCCTGCGAATCCGCCGATCCCGAACATCGCCGACACGACGTCGCTCGCACCGAACCTGACGCTCTCGAAAGTTCGCCTGCGTCACGATTGGATCTCCGACTGGATCCGTCGTCCGGATGAGATGATCCCGGGCACGCGCATGCCGACGAACTTCCCACGCGACGCGAAGACCGGCGGCTTCAGCTCGCCGCTCGCGATGGCCATCGACACGCCGCAGTTCGCGGCGCACAAGGCTGCGCTCCGTCCGTACTTCGAAAGCGACGAGGCGCTGCGCAGCACAATGGGCGACGCCGTCGCTCTCACCAACTTCATGCGCGATTACATCTGGTCGATCGGAGTCGACCGGATGCGGAGCGCGGGCTCGACGCCTAGTGCGCCGGCCGTGGCTCCGCTGCAACCACAACCCATCACGCCGCCCGCTCCAGTGCAGACGGGCGAGAACCGCAGTGCTGGTGCCCCTGTTCGCAGAGCACCAGCCACCCCGGCGGCTTCGGGCCGCCGGTAAATAGGAGATAAACGGATGTCCCTCAGGAAGTCACTCAGCCTTTTGTTCGCCCTCACGCTTCTCTTCGTCGTCGCCTGCGGCGGCGGGAAGGAAGTCGTCGATGAGAAGGATCTCGGCGAAGACGATCAGGCGCCACAGACCGCGGCCGCTGCTTCGACCGAAGGCGGCGCTGCACCGGCCGCCGCAGCCGCACCGGTCGTCGCCGACGCCGCGACGGTCGCCGGTCTCGTCAAGTTCGAAGGTACCGCGCCGAAGATGCCGCCGACGCCGATGAACGCCGATCCCACCTGCGCCTCGCAGCACCCGACCACGCCGACCTCGGAAGAAGTCGTCGTCGGTGCAGGCGGCGAGCTCGCGAACGTCCTCGTCTACGTCGAGAACGGCCCCGCCACGCCGGTGCCGGGTCCGGCGATGCTCGATCAGAAAGGCTGCATGTACAGCCCGCACGTCAGCGCGGTGCAGGCCGGTCAGGTCGTGAAGATCAAGAACAGCGACCCGACGCTGCACAACGTGCATGCGATGCCGAAGGTCAATAGCCAATTCAACGAAGGCCAGCCGGTGCAGAACATGGTGGCCGACAAGAAGTTCGACAAGGTCGAGCCGGCGCCGTTCGTCATCAAGTGCGACGTCCACGGCTGGATGAAGTCGTACATGGCCGTTCTCCCGAACTCCTATCACAGCGTCTCGCAGACCAACGGCACCTTCTCGATCGCCAACCTCCCGCCGGGCAACTACACGCTCGTCGCGTGGCACGAGAAGTACGGCTCGCAGAAGCAGCAGGTCACGGTCGGCGCGAAAGAGACCAAACAGGTGACCTTCACGTTCAAGGGTTGATCGAGCGAAACAGCTAAAGAGCTGAGGTGACGATGCCACCGCAACGACAGGTAAGAGTCGGCAGTCAATGGATGCGCGCCCGCGATGCGCAGCGGGCGCTGGAAGAGGCCATCCGGGTCTCCGAAGAAGAGGCGCGGGCGCACGGACCACACGAGTCCTTCATCCGCAAATACGTCTTCTCGGTCGATCACAAGTGGATCGGCATCCAGTACGGCGTCACCGCGCTGCTCTTCCTGCTGACCGGCTTCTCGATGATGCTGCTCATGCGGTATCAGCTCGCGTGGCCGGGCAAGCCGTTCCCCGAGTTCATCGCCAAGTTCCTCGGCGCCTCGAACGCGCCGGGCGGCGTGATGCTCCCCGAGTTCTACAACCAGCTCGGTGCGATGCACGGCACGGTCATGGTCTTCCTCGCGATCGTGCCGCTCGCCGTCGGTGCGTTCGGCAACTACCTCGTGCCGCTGCAGATCGGCGCACCCGACATGGCCTTCCCGAAGCTCAACATGATGAGCTACTGGATGTACCTGCCGGGCGGCCTGATCATGATGGCCAGCTTCTTCCTGCCGGGCGGCGCCGCGAACAACGGCTGGACGTCGTATCCGCCTCTGAGCATCATCGGGACAGGGCAGACCGCGTGGCTGATCGGCATGGTCTTCCTGATCACGTCGTCGCTCCTCGGCTCGGTCAACTTCATCGTCACGATCTTCCAGTTGCGCGCGAAAGGGCTGACGTTCATGCGTCTGCCGTTCTTCGTCTGGGCGCAGCTCGTCACGTCGTTCCTGCTGCTCCTCGCGTTTCCGCCGCTCGAAGCGGCCGCGGTGCTGCAGCTCATGGATCGTCTGGCAGGCACGAGCTTCTTCCTGCCAAGCGGTCTCGTGATCAGCGGCACGCCGATGGCGGTCGCAGGCGGCGGCAACCCGCTGCTCTGGCAGCACCTCTTCTGGTTCCTCGCACACCCCGAGGTATACGTTCTGATTCTTCCGGCGATGGGCATCATCTCGGAGATCATCGCGAACAACACCCGCAAGCCGCTGTGGGGCTACAAGTCCCTCGTCGGCGCCGCCGGATTCCTCGGCTTCATGTCGTTCGTCGTCTGGGCGCACCACATGTTCCTCACGGGCATGGGCACCGCGATCAGCGCCTTCTTCCAGACCACCACGATGATCATCTCGATCCCGTCGGTGATCATCCTCAGCGCGTTGATCATCTCGTTGTGGGGCGGCTCGATTCGTTTCACCGTCCCGATGCTCTTCGCGCTCGCGTTCCTGCCGATGTTCGGCATCGGCGGACTCACGGGACTGCCGCTCGGCCTCGCCGCGACCGACATTCACCTTCACGACACCTACTACGTCATCGGGCACTTCCACTACGTCGTCGCGCCCGGAACGATCTTCGCGATGTTCGCGGGCATCTACTACTGGTTCCCGAAAGTCACCGGCCGGCAGATGAATCAGTTCTGGGGCAAGGTGCACTTCTGGGCGTCGTTCATCTTCATCAACGGCGTGTTCTTCCCGATGTTCATCCAGGGACTCGCGGGCGTGTCGCGCCGCCTCTACGACGGCGGTGCGCAGTACATCCACGCGAAGCCGGTACTGCAGACGAACGTCTTCATCTCGATGGCCGCGTTCGGCCTGCTCGCCGCGCAGGTGCCGTTCATCATCAACTTCTTCTACAGCATCTTCAAAGGACGCCGCGTCGCCTCGAATCTGTGGGATGCGACGACGCTCGAGTGGGCGGCGACGAGCTCACCTCCGCTCGGCCACGGCAACTTCGAAGTGACGCCGGTCGTGTATCGCGGACCGTACGAATACAGCGTTCCGGGCTACACCGGCGCGGACTTCATCCCGCAGCACCAGCCGGATGATCCGAACGACAACGTCCCGGTCGTATCCGGCGGCGGCATGCTCGCGGCCGGAGCCGTCGCGCAGAAGGAGAGCTGATCGAATGGACGGACACACTCTGACTGCACACGGCGATTCGCACGGGCATTCGCACGAGATCGAGATCCCGTACACCGTTCACGCACGCCCCGACACGGGGATGTACAACGGCAAGCTCGGGATCTGGCTGTTCCTCGCGTCCGAGGTGATGCTGTTCGGCGCGCTGTTCTCGACGTTGATTCTGCTGCGCACCGGATCGCCAACGTGGCCGCACGGCTGGCAGGTGCTCAACGTTCCGCTCGCGACACTCAACACGTTCGTGCTCATCGCGTCGTCGGTGACCGTCGTCCTCGCGTGGGCGTACCTGCGGCTCGGTGAACTGAAGAAAGCGAAGATCTATCTGACGCTGACGCTGCTCTGCGGCTTCGGCTTCATGATCATCAAGAGCATCGAGTACTACACCAAGTTCTCTCACCACCTCGGCCCGCACACCAACAACTTTTACGGAACCTACTTCGTCCTGACCGGTCTGCACGGACTGCACGTTCTCGGCGGGATGGTCGTCTTCGCGTATCTCCTGCTCACCGCGGATAAGTGGTACGCGGAGAAGCGCGATCAGTTCACGAACCGCGTCGAGGTCACGGGCCTGTACTGGCACTTCGTCGACCTCGTCTGGATCTTCCTGTTCCCGATCCTGTATCTCCTGTAGGAGCGCTGAAGATGACCGAACACGTCGCACACGAGCACGCTCCGCACGTCGAGGGGCACGACTCCCACGATGCTCACGGTGAGCATCATGGACATGACAATAGGCCCGAGGCCATTCGCAAAGAGATGCGCAAGTACCTGGTGGTGCTCGGCGCGCTCGCGATCCTGACGCTCATCACCGTCGGCATCAGCTACATCCACCTGCCGACTCCGCAAGCCATCGCCCTCGCGCTCGTGGTTGCCACGGTCAAGGGCTCGCTGGTAGCGGCGTTCTTCATGCATCTCATTTCCGAGCGCAAGCTCATTTATGCCGTGCTGCTGTTCACGGTGTTCTTCTTCGGACTGCTGTTGTGGGGTCCGTGGCATCAGCGGAACAACGCGGTGAAGGTGTGGGAAGGCTACGACCTCAACGCCAGCGCGCCCGCGCCGAAGACCACCACTGAGACGCACGGATCGGGACATTAAATGTCGCTCCGCGTCTTCCACATGATCTTCGTTCTGGTGACAGTCGTACTGTCGCTGTACGTTGCTCTGTGGGGAATCCGCGAGTTCTCGCAGGAGCGCAGCGCCGGCGCGCTCGCGCTGGCCATCATCTTTCTGATCACCGCCGTCGGGATGATGGTCTACGGCAAAAAAGCGTACGGAAAACTGAAGGAGCTGCCGTGAAACGCGCCGCCCTTCTGCTGATCGTCGTCGTGGCCCTCGCGCCGGTCGCACATGCGTGCGCCGTCTGCTACGGCCCGGCGGACGATCCGATGACCAAGGGCGTCAACAACGGCATCTGGGTGTTGCTCGGTGTGATCGGCTTCGTGCAGATCGCCTTCGTCGCGCTGTTCTGGACGTTCTGGAAACGCGCGCGCGAACAGCGCCGGTTCCGGGAGCAGTTTCGGGTGATCCATTCCGACTCGTCCGCCATGGGGAGACCACAGGTATGAAGGAATTCCTCGCGAAGTACATGCCGCCCGACTACTCGGAGCACGGCCCGGCCCTCGATGCACTCAATGCGAACGTGCATTGGCTGATGCTGATCCTCTTCATCATCTGGGGCTTGCTGTTCGTCTACATGCTCCGACGCTTCCGGGCGAGCAATCATCCACGCGCGATCTATCACGGGACGAAGTCGCACCTCTCGACGTACGCCGAGGCGGGTGTGGCGGTGGTCGAAGTGATCCTGTTGGTCGGCTTCTCGATTCCGATGTGGTATCGCTGGACGACCACGACCGACGCGAAGAAAAAGAACGCCCTCGAGATCCGCGTGGTGGGCGAGCAGTTCGCCTGGAACTTCCATTATCCGGGGCCGGACGGCGTCTTCGGCAAGACCGACGTCTCGCACGTCAGCGCCTCGAATCCCCTCGGCATCGACCCCTCCGATCCGCACGCCAAAGACGACGTCACGACGCTGAACCAGTTGCACTTGCAGGTCGATCGTCCGGTCATCATCCGGATGACTTCGAAAGACGTCATCCACTCCTTCTTCCTCCCGTACATGCGCGTGAAACAGGACGCCATCCCGGGGATGCAGATTCCTGTACACTTCACGCCCGTCAAGACGAGCGGCGCCGAGACGTGGGAAGTTGCCTGCGCTCAGCTCTGCGGCCTCGGCCACTACCGCATGAAGGGCCAGTATCAGGTCCATTCCAAAGCGGATTTCGACAAGTGGATGAGAGAGCAGGTTCCATTCGTTACGACGATCTCGGGATGACCGGGGTGCTCTGAGCTCGCTGCCTGAGTGCACCGGTCGTCAATTGCAATGAAGGCATCGATCGAACCCAATCAGCTCCGACTCCGTCACTCCACCGAGCAGACTCCCGTGTGGTTGCGGCGCTTCACGAAGGTCGTGGCGGCCGCGACGTTGTTTCTGATTTTCGCCGGCGCGATGGTCACGTCCACCGGCTCCGGCCTGGCGGTTCCGGACTGGCCGAACACCTACGGCACCTTCATGTTCTCGTTCCCCATGAGCAAGTGGGTGGGCGGGATCTTCTACGAACACGGACATCGCCTCATCGCCTCGACGGTCGGATTTCTCGTCGTCCTGCAGGCGATCTGGCTGCAAATGCGCGAGCCGAAGAAGTTCGTCCGCATCCTCGGCTGGCTCTCGCTGCTCGCCGTCATCGTGCAGGGCGTCCTCGGCGGCGTCACTGTGCTGCTCCTTCTTCCGAAAGCCGTCTCGATCTCGCATGCCGCGCTCGCCGAGATCTTCTTCTGCATCAACGTCTCGATCGCCTTCTTCACCTCGCGCTGGTATCAGTCGCTGCAAACGGTGGAGAAGGGCGACGCGCCCGTCGGCATGGCGTGGACGCTGACCGGCATCGTCTATCTGCAGATTCTCGCCGGCGCGGTGTTGAGACACCTCGGCGCCGGACTCGCGATTCCTGACTTCCCGCTGTCGTTCGGCCGCGTGATCCCCGAGTTCGTGTCGACG
>DASVNL010000161.1:0-4365 GCA_036383875.1 Thermoanaerobaculia bacterium | reverse complement strand
GTGAAGCGCAAGCCGATCGACTGGCGCGACTTCGAAGCGGTGCGCGATCACTGCGGCCTGTGCGGCATGACGGGCGCCTCGCTCGGCACGCGCGCCACGGTCAAACGCGGCGCGCAGAAGTTGAACAACGTGCGCACGTCGGGTGTGACGTCGAACATGGCCGAGCTGAACAACCTCGACCTCGAGACCGGCCGCTTCTTCACGCCGACGGAGGATCAGCGCTCGGCGCTGGTCGTGGTCATCGGGTCGGATGTGCGCGACGAACTGTTCGGCAAGCTCGATCCGGTCGGCCGGATGATGATGGTCGGCAATCAGCCGATGCGCGTCATCGGGCTGCTGAAGAAACAAGGCTCGGTCCTCGGACAGCCGCAGGACAAAGTGCTGTACATGCCGATTCAGCGCTGGCGGAAGATGTGGGGCATGCGCGACAGTCTCGACATCTTCGTGCGCGCCAAGAACGGCGTGCCGGGAGTCGAAGCGTCGATGGACGACGTGCGCGTGATTCTGCGCTCGCGACGCCGCACGGGATTCCGCGCGGACGATCCGTTCGCGACGGTGACGGCCGAGGCGCTGCAGATGTTGTGGAAAGGCATCTCGGCGGGATTGTTCTCGCTGATGATTCTGATCAGCGGCATCTCGCTCATCGTGGGCGGCATCGTGATCACGAACATCATGCTGGTGTCGGTGATCGAACGAACGCGCGAGATCGGCGTACGCCGCGCGATCGGCGCGACGCGTCGCAACATCCGCTGGCAGTTTCTCACCGAAGCCGTGCTGCTCTCCCTCGGCGGAGGCATTCTCGGCGTGCTCCTCGGCATGGGCATCGCGAAAGCCATCTCCGCGTTCAGCCCGATGCCGACTCTCGTTCGCCCGAGTCTCATCTTCGCCGGATTGAGCATCTCCGTCGTCACCGGCGTGCTGGCCGGTGTGTTCCCCGCGTGGCGTGCGTCGAAGCTGCCGCCGGTGGAAGCGTTGCGCTTTGAGTAAATCGAAATGAAGAATTTCTTCCTGGCCGCACGCGAGAACGTTCGCTTCGCCGGCACCGCACTCAAGGCGCACAAGCTGCGCTCCGCACTGACGGTGCTCGGCATCGTCATCGGCGTGACCACCGTCATCTCGATGGTCTCGATCATCGAGGGCTTCAACAACAGCATCGTGAAGTCGTTCCAGTCATTCGGCGCGACGCTGGTGCAGTTCCAGAAATTCGATCCGCAGTTCGGCCCTGGCGATCGCGAAGACTCGCAACGTCAGCGCAAGAACCTCACGTACGAAGACGCGCTCGCGCTGAAGGCGCAGTGCCCGTCGATGCTGGCGGTGTCGCCCGAGCGCTACATCTTCTCCGGCGACGGCGGGAAGTCGATCGACGTCGTCATCGAAGGGAAGGAAGCGACGCCGGACGCGCTCATCGGCACCACGGACGACTATCCGATCGCGAACAATCACGTGGTCGGCGAGGGACGTTTCTTCAACGAAGGCGACGTGCGCCGCTCCGCGCCAGTCACGGTTCTCGGCCACACGATCGCGGACACGCTGTTCCCGATGCGCGATCCGATCGGACGCACGGTCACGATCGCGGGCCGCAAGTACAACGTGATCGGCGTGATGGAGAAGCAGGGGCAGTCGATGTTCGAGTCGACGGACGCGCACATCTATCTGCCGCTCACGACGTTCGACAGTCACTTCCCCGACATCAAACGCGATCGGGGCGTGAACATCGCGACGGTCCCGAAAGATCCGAAGATGGTCGACAAGATCGTCGAGGAGGGGACGGCAGTGCTGCGCGCGCGTCGCAAGGTGCCGTTCAACAAGCCGAACGACTTCGGGATCATGACGCCCGACAAGCTGATCGGAAACTTCCGCGCGATCACCGGCGGCATCACGCTGGCGATGATCTTCATCTCGTCGATCGCGCTGCTCGTCGGCGGCGTCGGCGTGATGAACATCATGCTCGTGTCGGTGACGGAGAGAACGCGCGAGATCGGCCTGCGCAAAGCGATCGGCGCCGTGCGGCGCGACATCGTCCAGCAGTTCCTCACCGAGGCGATGACGCTGTCCGGGATCGGCGGCGTGATCGGCGTCGGACTCGGACTCGGTATCGCGCTCGTCGTCCGCTCGATGGAATGGCTCCCGACCACGACCCCGCTCTGGTCGATCATGGTCGGGCTGATCGTCTCGATCTCGATCGGTCTCTTCTTCGGGATCTATCCCGCGTACAAAGCGGCGAAGCTCGACCCCGTCGAAGCGCTGCGCTACGAGTAGCGCGTCACGGGTGAAGCGCCTTGCGAATCTCGTTCGCGAGTCGCACGCCCGCTTGCTTCAGACGCAGCTCGATATCGTGTTCGAAGCGGAGCTGGTACGCGCTCGTCAGCGTGCGCTGCCCACCGATCGGGCGGCAGCGTTGTCCGAACGGAGTCAGTTTGATTCGGCAGTACTGAACGTCGGGCCCGAGCGTGATGTCGTAGCTTTCCTGCGCCCACTGCTCTTTGCTGGATGAGAGCCACGTCGTGCGCTGCGCGCTGTTGATCGAGTTGCGCAGGTTGACCGCGTAATCGAATGGATCTGTGAGACCAGCCGATCGCATCGCGGCTGAGATGATCCCCGTATCCCACACCGCGTGCAGATCGCTTGAATACTTGCTCTGCGCACTCAACTTGATCCGGTTGCCTCCGCGGTCGTCGGCGAAGCTGATGTGCAAGGGCTGATGGATGTCGCCGATCCAGTGCGCGAGAAAAATCAGACCTTCTGAGCGTTCCTGATCGTCGGCTCCATCACGCAGGAGCGTCGAGTCCTGATCGATGCCCTCGAGCACGCAGTCGTGCTGGCAATGCGTAGGGTCGGCAACGCGGCTCGTGCGCGGGAGGTTGAAGAAGTGCCAGTTCTCATAGTCGGCAAAGTCTTCCCACCCGGCCTGTCCGTTGTCGGCACGCCGCCGCGCTTCATCGGCGAAGAGACACGCATCTTCGAAAGAGTGTTCGTGACGACCATCAGGTCGCTCGTAGGCAGTGGCCAGACGCACGACTTCGGCGCGGTCTGCAGCGTCGAGCTCCAGCAGGGCGATGTGGCAGACGATCTGATGTCCGCTGTTGCCGAACGCGAACAGACCAGTCGCGAAAACCAGCGAGAACAGCGCGCAGACGATGCGCACGGTGATTCGATGCATGACTTCCCCTCCTGCCGTGTAGGAGGGCCTGCATCGCCGGATTCCCTACGGACGCAGGGCTTCGCCGAAATACAGCGTATGGCCCTGGTCGTCCTTGATGACGAACTCGCGCGTGTTCCACGCCGTCTCGTGAACGTCGCGCACGAACGACACGCCGTTGTTCTTCAGCGTTTCCGCTGCGAGTGATGCGTCGTCGACGGGGAAGTAGAGGTGGAAGTGATCGCCGTCGTCGACCCACGCGATCGACGGGTCGACGTCATCGACCTGCTTGAGGTGAAAGACCTGATCACCTGCGCGGATCCCGGCGTAGAAGTCCTCGTACCGAAACTCCAATGCGAGTCCGAGCTTCTCGGTGTAGAAGCGGATCGAGTCCGAGAGACTCGTCGTGCGCAACTGTGGGACTACGCCGAGGATTCGCATCAATTCACCTTTGTGCCTCACGAGGATCGATCCACCTGACTTCGAGATGGCGCAGACCTTGGGGCGGCTGCTCTCCGTCGATGGCCCGAAACTCAGCTTCCTTCGTCGCGCACGGCTTTAG
This sequence comes from Thermoanaerobaculia bacterium, assembly GCA_036383875.1. Lineage (GTDB taxonomy): Bacteria > Acidobacteriota > Thermoanaerobaculia > Gp7-AA8 > Gp7-AA8 > QHVT01. Next base: position 664 of record DASVNL010000161.1, on the reverse strand, counting down.
ATGCGCAGCTAGCTGCTCCGCGACGATGCGTTCGATCTGTTCGAATCGCGATCGGTCAGACGGCAGCGCGGGATGCGTTTCAATCGATGTCTCCCCTTGATGGAATGCCGTTTCCCATCTCTTCCAGATCGACCACGACTCGAGCGCGAGCGTGAACGTTTCGTGGTCCAGCGGCCAGAGATCGAACAGGTCGGCTTCTGGCCCCAGGTCGTTGTAGCGCGTCTTGTAGTAATGCGGCCGCCCTCGGAGGTTGGCGATGCCTTCTCGAGGTCCGTCGTAGTAATCGGTCACGGTAAACACTCGCTCGAAGACGTCGCCCTCCATCGCACGTTACCGTCTCAGTTTCCTGTGCGGAATCGGACGAACGCGTAGATCGACTGTGGCTTGTGGCCGTAGATCTCTTCGAGCTCGCGCGATTGCGTGTGGTAGTCGATGGTGACGCCGGCGCCGCCGCGCAGTCGGGCGGTCTGCAGGAAGTCGAACAAGTAGCCGACCGCGTAGTGCGTGGTGCGCTCGCTGCCGACGCCGAACGGTTGGACGGGGAAGCCGAACGGGCGGTCGACCCATTCAGCGCGGCCCATCACCGTGTGACGCGGGCCGCGGATCGCGAGCTCGAATCCGTACGCCGTCTCGGCGTCGAGGTCGAGCTCGGCGTATTCGCGGC
>DASVNL010000160.1:0-11002 GCA_036383875.1 Thermoanaerobaculia bacterium | reverse complement strand
AGCTGAAATCCCGCGGCGTTGCGCGTGATCAGGATGCGCTGGTACTGCGAGCTTTTCGTATAGACGATGTCGTCCGCATACAGCTCATCCTCGGACAACGACGTCAAATCATCAGCGCGCACGAACGCAATCAGCAGGATCACTGTGACGATCACCGCACGAATGCGCAGCACGCCGACGCCGCGCATCAGCGGACGCAGTAACCACGTCCCGTACAGACCGACCGCCGCATTGAGCAGGCCGAAGACGATCGACGTGCGTACGAGGCCCAGTCGCGGGACGAGGAACATCGGGAAAAGAACTGCCGCGATCAGTGAGCCGATGTAATCGAAACTCAGGACGCGCGACACGAGGTCTTTGAAATCGAGCTCCTCTTTGAGGATGCGCATCAGGATCGGCAATTCCAATCCGACGAGCGTGCCGATCACGAAGACGACCGCGTAGAGAAAGAATTGAAACCAGGAGAGGCGGGAAAATCCGAGGAAAAGCAGCGGGGCGGATAATCCGCCGATGAGCGCGACGGCCAATTCGACGTCGACGAATTTCGCGGCGAGGTCGCGATCGATGAATCGCGAGAGCCACGCGCCCACGCCCAGTGCGGAGAGATAAAGACCAATGATCAGCGAGAACTGCGTGACGGAATCGCCGAGCACGTAGCTCGCCACCGTGCCGGCCAGCAGCTCATAAATGAGTCCGCACGCCGCAATGACGAGAACGTTGAGAAACAGGATCGGAGTGCGATTCAACCGTCTCTATCCATGCACCGCCGCCGCAATGATGATCGCCAGGCCGAGGATCACGGAGGCCATGAGAATGGCCACGGCGGTGTTCTGGTCGTGCTCGATTTCCTTCTGGATCGAGAACGGCGAGACCTTCACCATCCCCCAATAGGCCAGCGCGAACACGATCACGCCGAAGACCGTGTAGACCACTGTGCTGAGAAAAACCCGGAGATACGGTGCGAGATCCATCACTTGCCTCCTCGATAACCGCCATAGAAGAACGTCCGCGAGCCGCCGTGGGCGCCGCGCATTCCCTGCGGAGCGAATCCTTTTTTCGTACGCGACAGTTCCATGCCGCGCCAGTTACTCCAGCCGAAGCCGCCAATGACCACGAGCGCCACGACGATGTACAAGGCTCGAAGCATCATTCCTCCTCGTCGTCTTCCCCGTCGTCCGTGACGGTTCCATACGGGTTGTGCGCGCTTTCCTTCCAGCGCTCACTCTCGAACGAGATCTGCCGGATCAACGCGAAGAACGGGAACACGCTGATGACGATCAGCGCGATGATGAAGTAAGGCCAGCGGAACACGCCTTCGCGAATTTCGACGTTCACCGTCGGCGCCGGTTTACCCGGCTCCCATTGCGACTCGAGCCGCAGCGTGTAGCGTCCCTTGTCGGGCCGTGAAAGGTATTGCGTTTTCTTCTGGCTGCCTTCGCTCCAGCTCTCGCCGTCGGAATAGCCGCTGTAATACTCGATCGGTGCTTCAAATGAATAAACGCCGCCCGTCGCTTCGTCGACGAGATCGCCGGCGGCATACACCCACGTGTTGTTGACGGCCGCTTTCACCGAGATGACGAGGTTGTATTTCCCGCTGACCTCGAACGGCTCACTGAAGGAAATCCGCGCATTGTCCGGACCGCCCGGAACCGGCGGTTCCGCCATGAGATCGAAGCCTTTCGCCATGACCCTGCGGCCCGGCAACGTGACGCCGAGCATGATGGCGACGGCGAAAAGCAGCAGCAGCATGACTGCCCAGAGCTTGCCCAGTTTCGCGCCCGTGAACGGCTGCATCGAGCCGACGCCGACGGGACGATTCAGTCCTTCGACATTGAACGCTTCCTGCACTTCGCGCGCGGTCATGTAGCGCGCGTGCGAGTACGCGATTTCCTGCGCGCCCGTCGTGGCAATTTCCTTTGAAATCCCGAACGGCGGACGAATCCAGTCGACCGTCTTCACCGATTCGCCGACCGTCACCTTCCAATAGAACTCGCCGATGACGTGCGTCACGCGCGCGGGCGCGTCCTGGAAGAGTTTGTAAGTGTTGCCGTCGTATTGAACGGTGCGCGCCGATCCCGCCGGATCCGAGTCCGCGACTTCGCCCGGACGCAGCGGTGTGACGAAGCTCCAGTGCTCGTCGCTGTGCACGAGCCAGCGGAATCCTTTTTCTTTGTTGTAGAGCAGATACTCGGTCCAGAAGTAATCGCGGTCGAATCGCACCGCGCGCTCCATGAACCCCGCGACCACATACGAGTCGCCGTCGATCGTCCCGCTCGAGCCGAGGGGGATGATCGGCTGGATTTTCGACTTCTTGAGTTTCTTGAAGAACGTCAGCTTGCCGTTGCTGACATCGCTTCCCGATCCGCAATACGGACACCAGACGCGTTCCGCCTGATCGGGTGCTTTCAATTCGAGCGCGCCGCCGCACTGTGGACAATTGAGCGCCACCGTCGAAACGCGCGTTCTCCGCGCCGCGTCGCCAGTGATGCCGAGCTCCTGCAGCGTCGTCTCGACGCCTTTGAAGACGACCGGCGGATCTTCGCTGTAGTCGATGGTCGCGAACCGGCGATCGCCGCTCGTGAGGTCGGCGTATTCGTAGCTGCTGTTCGCATCCGGCGTCCACGGCAACTCGCCTTCCGCCGAGAGGAGCGCCGCTGTGCCGATTTCCGCGACGACCATGTTGTCGAGCGCGGGACCACCGAGTTGCAATTGCGAGCGCGACGGCGCATCAGCCGCAACCTTGAAGGTCACATAGAACCGTCCCTGCGCCTCGGCCAGCCACGCCCAGCGTCCGTCATCGAGTGCGGCATACCACTCGTCCCACACGCCGCCGGCCTGATGCCGCAGTTGCGTCCTTCCGGTGATCCGGAATCCAACGCCGCGAAACTTGCCTGTCGTTCCGCGTTGCAGGGGCGAGCCGGTATCGATGAGCGCGGCGACTTTGCCGTGCATCTCGAGTCCGCGATCGGTCCGCGCCACGATCGATTTGCAATATCCGCAAATAACGACCTCGGACGAGCCGATCGCAAACTCGATCGGGCCACCGCAGGAAGGGCAATTCGCGGTCGTCACGCGAGAACGCGCTCCAGCGTTCGTTCGACGATGCGCACGCGGACGTCAGTGGCGCCGAGGAGCGTCTGGAGACGTTCTTCCCACGGCCAGGACGGGCGCGGCTTGCAGCAATACAAATTGATCGTCGCGATGCCGTGCTCGGGATACGTGTGACACGCGAGATGCGACTCGGTCAGCATCACGAATCCCGTGATCCCGCCGGCGCCCGGAAACACATGCCACGACGGCTCATGCAACGGATGCAGGTCGAGGTCGCACAGTACCTGCGCAAACAGGTCGCGCAACACGCCCGCATCGCGCAATGCAGCCGCCGAACATCCGCCCGCCTCGATCAGCCACTCGGACCCGATTTCCATGAACGCGGGAAAGAATAGCAGGCGTGGCCGTGAAGATGACGAAAGGGGCGTTCCAATCGCCCGATAGTTACGAACGTTCGTTCTATAACCTCAATCCGCACAGTCGTTTCCATTGACGCCGAGTTCGCTCCGCGCTACCTTCGTCAAGTCCCTGTAAATTCAGCGTCCAACACGTTCCAAACGGGAGTCTGAGGAGGATTTCGTCCAATGGCTGTGCGCTCACTGCGTTCACTGTGCCTCGGGATTTTTGCCGCGTTATTGATTGCCGTACCTCTCTTCGCCGCCGACGGCCGCATCTCCGGCCGCATCACCCGTGAGAACGGGTCGGGCATCGGCGGCGTCATCGTTCAGATCGTGGAGCTCGGTGAAGCGAAGCTCTCTGATGCGAACGGTGACTTCGTCTTTCAGGTCACTCCCGGTACCTACACTTTGCAGTTCGTCGCCGGCGATCAGGCCGCGACGGAGAGCAACGTCGTCGTCGGCAGCGGCGGCACCACCCGCGTCGACAAGAAGGTCGACTGGAACCTGAGCGTCGCCGAGACGATCACGGTCTACTCCGCGTCGCGCCGTACTGAGCGCGTCGTCGAGGCACCGGCGGCCGTCACCGTGCTCGCGCAGGAAGACATCGCCGCCGTTGCGCCGTCGGGCCAGGCACCGCGACTCATCGAGTCCGCGCCGGGCGTCGACTTCACGCAGAGCGGTCTCTATGACACGAACTTCAACGCGCGCGGCTTCAACAGCTCGCTCAACCGCCGCATCCTGACGCTCATCGACGGCCGCGATCCCGCGATCGCCTTCCTCGGCGCGCAGGAATGGGCCGCACTCTCGATTCCCATCGACGAGATGGCGAGCGTCGAGCTCGTGCGCGGTCCGGGTTCGGCCCTCTACGGCCCGAACGCGTTCAGCGGCGTCCTCAACATGACCACCAAGCAGCCGAAGCTCACCCCCGGCGGACGCGTCATGCTCACCGCGGGCGATCTCAGCACCAAGCGCGCCGACATCCGCCACGCCGGTGACATGGGCTCCGACGATGCGTTCTATCGCTTCGCCGGCGGCTATCAGCAGAGCGACGACTTCGCACGCTCGCGCAACGCGGGCGTCGAGTACGCCGGCCTCCGCGCTGAAGCGCGTCCTCTCGCGCTGAATGAAGTGCAGATCGCGTTCGGCAGCCTCCGTTTCGACAAGCACTTCGACAACACCGACATCATGACGATCGAGGGTGGCTACTCGACGATCGAAGGTCCGGTCTTCCAGACGGGCATCGGCCGCGTGCAGGTCACCGACGTCGGCCGTCCGTGGACGCGCTTCAACTACAACAAGCCGCACTGGAACTTCGGCGCGTACTACGACGCACGTAAAGCGAAGGAACAGGTCGCGCTCGCCTCAGGCGCGCTGCTGTACGAGGACTCCTCGAACCTCCACGCCGAGCTGCAGACGAACTGGGATCTGATCAAGGGCCGTCTCCGCCTGGCCGGCGGTGGCTCGCTGCACAACCAGGACGTCGACACGTCGAACCCCTCGGGCGTGCAGACGCTCATGACCGCCGCGACGTCCGAGCAGCAGCAGGCGCTCTTCGGTCAGTTCGAGTTCGACGTCAACAACAAGTTCAAGCTCGTCGGCGCCGCGCGCTGGGACGACTCGACGCTTCACGAGGCGCAGTTCTCGCCGAAGGCCGCGCTCGTCTTCTCGCCGAGCACCAACCACACGTTCCGCTACGGCTACAACAAAGCGTTCCAGCGTCCGAACTACTCGGAGCTGTTCCTCGCCGCTCCGGCCGGCGCACCGGTGAACCTCGCCGCCGCCGCAGCCGCGAACCCGCAGGCCGCCGCGCTCGCGCCGCTCCTGACGCAGCTCCAGTTCAACGCGATGCCGATCCTGGCCCGCGGCAATGACCAGCTCGACGTCGAGAAGGTCCAGAGCCACGAAGTCGGATACTCGGGCATCATCGGCGGCAAGCTGTTCATGACGGTCGATCTCTATCAGAGCTCGATGAGCGACTTCGTCACGGATCTCCTCCCGGGCGTCAATCCGGCGTTCGCGCCGTACGCGATTCCGTCCACCGTCCCGGCGCCGTTCCAGGCTCCGCTGGCCGGCTTCCTCCGCGCCGCCCTCGGCAACAACTTCTCCGGACTCACGACTGTCGGCGGCCGTCCGGCCCTCGTCCTGTCGTACACGAACGCCGGTGAAGTCGACTCGCAGGGTGCGGAAATCGCGTTCAACTACTACGTGTCGAACAACTGGATCGTCGACTTCAACTACTCGTTCTTCGACTTCGACGTGAAGTCGGCGCAGCTCGGCGACGTGCTCCTGCCGAACGCGCCGGAGAACAAGATGAACCTCGGCCTCGGCTATCGCAGCCCGAAGTTCGACGGCAAAATCACCTACCGCTGGGTCGAAGAGTTCGACTGGGCGGCCGGCATCTTCGTCGGCACCGTTCCGCAGTACGACGTCATCAACCTCTCGGGCAACTACAAGATCAGCGATCGCTTCGGCTTCGGCGTCGACATCAGCAACCTGCTGAACGACGAGCACTACGAAGCGTTCGGCGGCGACATCCTCGAGCGCCGCGCGCTCGGCTTCGTCACCGTGCACTGGTAAGACTCGAATCGCACTCGACGCAAAAGGGACAGGCCTCGCGGCCTGTCCCTTTTCGTTTTAGAGCGAGAGTCTTTTTTCGACGGCTTCTCCGGCCGCCTGCGTCCCGAGCGTTCCGCCGATGTCCGACGTCGTCTCGTTCGCGAGCACCGCTTCGGTCACGGCACGCTCGATGAGAGCGCCTTCTTCGACGAAGCCGAGGTGATCGAGCATCATCGATGCGGTGAGGATCGCGCCCAGCGGATTCGCGGTGTCCTTCCCCGCGTACTTCGGCGCACTGCCGTGAATCGGCTCGAACAGCGACACGCGATCGGGATGAATGTTTCCCGACGCCGCCATGCCGAGGCCGCCCTGGAGCGCGGCGCCGAGATCCGTGACGATGTCGCCGAACATGTTGTTCGTCACGATCACGTCGAACATCTCCGGCGCGCGGACCATCTGCATCGTCAGCGCATCGACGTACATGTGAAAGTGCTCGATGTCCGGATACTTCTGCGCGACGTCTTCGAACGTGCGCAGCCAGAGATCGCCGCCGAAGCGCATCACGTTGTTCTTGTCCGACATGCAGACGGACTTGCGTCCGGTCTTCTTCGCGAACTCGAACGCGTAGCGAATGATCCGCTCGACGCCGCGGCGCGTGGAGACGTCCTCCTGCACCGCGATCTCGTCCTGCGTCCCCTTTTTGAAGTTCCCGCCCATGCCGACGTACGCGCCTTCGGTGTTCTCGCGAAAGATCACGAAGTCGATTTCTTTCGCGCCTTTGTTTTTCAGCGGCGAGAGCCGTTCATCGAGGAGCTTGACCGGGCGGTAATTCACGTAGAGGTCGAGCTGAAAGCGCATGCCGAGGAGAATGTCCGCGGCGTGCTTCATGTCGGGCACGCGCGGATCGCCGAATGCGCCGAGGTAGACCGCGTCGTAGTGATCGCGAATGTCGTCCATCGCGCCGGGCGGCATCGAGATGCCGGTGCGCAGATATTCGTCCGCGTTCCAGTTGAAGCGCGTGAATTCGAGGCTGAGCCCGCGAGCGTCATTGACGCGCTCGAGGACGCGCATCCCCGCGGCGATGACTTCCGGTCCGATTCCGTCGCCCGGAACCACCGCGATCTTTTTGGTCATTGTATGAAGACCCTCCGCAAACGCCCGGATTATATGCGCCGTATCATGACCAAATGTCCCGCGTACCCGGTTTCGTCGCTGCGCTTTTTCTGAGTTTCGCCGCCCTCGCCAACAGTGCAGACCTCGTCGTCACGGTCGATGCACCTGCGACGGTTCAGCCCAATCAACAGTTCACGTGGACCGGCACCGTCGAGAATCGCGGGCCCTCGCCTGCGCAGGACGTCGTCGTGCGGATGAACGCGGGGTTCGACTCGTGTGGCGATCCGATCATCGCCGGCGACATCTTTCCGAACGAGAAGCGCACGTACACCTGCACGATGACCGTGCCGGCCGGCTACTACGTCATCACGACGCTCCTCTCCGCGACGAGCGCGTCGATTCCGGATCCGAACCACGACAACAACGAGGCACGCGCCACGGTGATCGTTGAGACGCCGCCGGACCTCTTCGTCTTCACGAACTCACTCCCCGTCGTTGCCCCTGGCCTGCCGTTCACGATCGATGTGACGTACGGCAATCGCGCGCAGCACGCGGCACACGACGCGCTGCTCACGATCACGACGCAGACGCGGTTCGTGCACCTGCCCGACTTCTGCGTCGCGGAGGGCAACACCGCGCGATGCGCCATCGGCACGATCGACGCGCCGCCGATTGATCTGAACGGCTACAGTCCTGCGACGCTGCAGGTCACGATCGAGGCACCCGACGTCAGCGCGACGCGAATGCCGATCGAATTCGCGATCGACGCCTCCGAACTCGACGCCGCACCGGCCGACGATCACTTCACGCGCGACGCGATGACGTATCGCACGTTCACCGTGACCAACACGAGCGACGCGGACAACGGCTCGCTGCGCGCCGCGATGAAGACAGCGAACGCTGAATGCAACGACGCGTGGCCATGCATGATCGCGTTCCGCATTCCGAATGCAACCGCCCAGCAGACGATCGCACCCGCGTCCGTGCTGCCGCGGATCGCAGCCAACACGCTCGTCGTCGACGCCACGACGCAGTCCGCATTCTTTCCCGGCTCGAGCATCGCGCTCGACGGCGCGGCGTTGACGTCGGAGAGCGCGCTCGATTTCGAGCGGCTCTGCGGCGGTGGCGTTCGCGGACTGACGATCAGCGGCTTCCCCGGCGCTGCGATCACGGTCGCGTCGTCGTCCTGCTATTCGAGCTTCCCACGCGCGTTCGAGAAGAACGTGCTCGAGCACAACGGACGCGGCATCGAGATCGCGGCGAATGCGGTGATCAGCGAGAACGTCATTCGTCACAACGCGCGCTCCGGTTTGTTTCTCAACGCGCCAGCCTCCGTCGCGCTCAACGTGCTGACCGATAACGGCGCGAGCGGGATCTTCGTCGGTCCGAACGCGCACGGCACCGACATCGCGGAGAACACGATCACCGGCAACGCGCAGATGGGAATCGCCATCGCGACGGATGCGCAGAACGTCTCCGCCCGACGTAACAGCATCAGCAACAACGGCCTCTCCGGCATCGACTGGCATCTCGACGGTCCGGGCACGTTCGATCCGATCGCGTATCCCTACCTCGACAACGCGTACGTGGTGAACGGCAAGACGATCATCGAAGGGAACGCGTACACGGGCGGCACGTTCTCGCCGACGGTCGAGCTGTTCGTGAACGACAGCGTCGACGCGGGCGGCTTCGGCGAAGGGCAGCGCTTCATCGGCTCGGTCGAACCGAACGGCGATCGCTTCACGCTGACGGTCGACGAGGATCTCACCGGCAAGTGGATCACCGGCACGTCGATGCGTCGCGTATACGTCGGCTGGGTTCGCAAGACGCCCATCGAATCGCACGGCGACACGGGTTGGGGGTACACGACGACGACGTCGGAGTTCAGCCGCGCGCTGAAGGTGCAATGAGCTCGATCCCGCGACGCGCGAGTTCTTCGCGCAGCGCGGGATCGCACAGTGCTCGCGTTTCTTCGTCCCACGCGTAGCCCCAGCCGTAGCCGCTGACGCCGATGCCCGGATGGGTAACGAGCTCCGTCACGCCGCGCACGTGGTCGAGCAGCGGCACGACGTCGCGCAAATGTCCGGCGTTCGCGACGCCGATCGTGTGATCGTTCGTGAACGGCGCGCGTGCACGGCGTCCCAACGCCGAGAGCGCGCGCATCGCGAGCGCGCGTTCGCCGCCGCCGAGGTCGTCGACGATGCGGACGTAGCCGATGTGGTACTCGCACGCCAGTCGCGCGACGAGCGCGAAGAGTCGCGGCAGGACATGCAGGTGCTGATGTCCGTTGAGGTGCGTGACGCGCAGACCCGTCGCGAGCACGCGCTCGATCTGCGCGCGCAGTTCACGCTCGATCGCAGTCATCGTGATGATGCGCGCGAGGTAGAGCGGCGCGAAGGTCGTGTACTTCTTCGGGAAGCGCATCTTCGTCAGCGGCCGCTCTTCGACGAGCGTCAGATGCACGCCGACTTCGAGCGTCGGGACGTCGCGCAGTCGCGCGATTGCGTCGTCGAAGGCCATGCCGTTCGCGACGACGCTGCACGCCGTGACGATGCCCTCCCGATGCCCCCGAATCGCCCCCTGGGTCATGCCCGGGTGCAATCCGACGTCATCGGCCGTGACAATTATTTGCCTTCTTGCTATACTTCCCGCCATAAGGAGGTTGAAAGTGAAAAAGCTCTCTCTCGTTCTCGTACTGCTTGCTCTCTCCACGCCCGCCTTCGCCCAGAACTACTTCGCCGAGGGGAAATTCGTCTGCGGGAAAGTCGACCAGGCCAGCGTCGACGCGTTCGCCTTTGCACCGGGTGTGTACTACAGCACGCTCAATGTCGGAAATCCCAACGACGATCGGATCGACGGGAAGAAGATCTTCAGCGTCGCGTTGCTGCGCCAGAAATCGGGCCGCGTGACGGACTCGATCCAGTGGGTGCTCAATCCGCGGAACTCGATGCAGGTCGACTGCAGCGACATCTACGGCTACCTCGGCATCGCACCCGGAACGTTCATCGACGGCTTCGTCTACTTCATCGCCGGACGCAAATTCAGCGTGACGGGCGTCTACACCGTGACCGACGGATCGCGCGTCGTCTCGCAGGACGTCGAAGAAGTCACAGTCGAGTTGCGGTGACGCTTGCGCATTTCCGGGTAGAGCGTCACCAGCTCGCGCAGGATCTTCAGCACGACGCTGAATGATGCGAGGTGACTCTCGCCGCGGGTTCTCGGGAAGTAGTCGATTCCGATCTGCTGAATCGAGAACCCGCGGTTCTTCGCCTTCACGACGAGCTCCGCGTCGATGAGCGACCCTTCCGAGTGCAGCTCGATTGCCTCCAACACTTCGCGCTTCATCAACTTGAACGAGAAGTTGATGTCGCGATGCGGCCAGCCGAAGAGGATGCCGATCAGCCAGTTGTAGATCGTCGTGTAGATGGCGCGTTTCAGCCCTTCCATCTTTCGATCGTGGCGATACGCGGCGATCATGTCCGCGCCCGTGAGATTCATCGCGCGAATCGCGCGGCCGAGGACGTCGGGATCGAAGGGAATGTCCGCGTCCATGTAGAACACGAGCTCCATCTTCGCCGCGGCGAATCCGGTGCGGATCGTGCCGCCGAGCTTGCGATTTTTCTCGTGGTGCAGGACGCGAATGTGCGGATTTGCCGACGCCAGACGGTCCGCAATGCGCGGCGACGTGTCGGTCGATGCGTCATTGACGATGACGATCTCATACTCACCCGCGTACTTTTCGAGCGATTCGAGCGCGGATGCAACCGCATGCTCGATATTCAGCTCCTCGTTGTACATCGGGATCACGAGGGATACCGAAGGTTTCATTTGGATTTCCGCGCAGTGTAAACGATATGGGGGTGTGGATATCCACTGTCGATGGC